>NZ_JASDDA010000041.1:0-34793 GCF_030407645.1 Pseudoalteromonas sp. APC 3495
CACAAAGTACCTTTATATTCTGAACAAATAACTTCAGAAAAAACATCATATAATTTGAGTATTTGGCCATTAAGAGAAAATAGGCTTTTGGAAAGTGATATTGATCTTAGTAATAAACCAGTATCAATCTACAAAAGCATTTTAAATTCATATCAAAAAAACACTTTAGAAGATATGCTTTTTTATGAGACTGAAGTTATGACTGATATAAAAATATTACATGGACACCAAAGGATAATTAAAGCGGTATTTCAGCAAAGCGATACTTTCGATTTATTTTTAATTCAAATCAATAGCAACTTGAATAATTATTTTTTGAAAACAATTATATCGACAAATATCAAATCTGCGAATATATCAAAAGTTATGAATGAGTTAACCAAAATCTCAGCTCAAATTAAAAATGTTTGCGATAATAAAAATGAATAAACTACTTAATTTACTCATTTATCTATTTATATTTATTGCAATGACTTATCACTGGTTTTCATCTTCAGCTGATACTAGGCAAGCTATGTTTTATGGACTCGTAAGTGTATTTCCAATTTTAGTATGTCGAATTCTTTTTAAGATATGGAAAAAATAGCCTTATATATTTCTTTTTAGGTTTTAGCATTTATTCCTCTCAGCTTATATTTAGGTTCACGACAACAAAAAAAGCCACGCAATGCGTGGCTTGGCTGGATAAAGCTAAATTAACTACACGGAAAATTTATAAATAGGCACCCAGCGCTTTAACTTGATCTAACATGCGGTTTGAGAAACCCCATTCGTTGTCGTACCACGCCATTACTTTAACTAATTTACCATCAGCACGTGTTTGCGTTGCATCAAAAATAGATGAGGCTGGGTTATGGTTAAAGTCGATAGAAACAAGCGGCAGCTCGTTGTACTCTAAAATACCTTTCATTGGCCCTTCTGAGGCTGCTTTAACCACTTGGTTAATTTCTTCAATGCTTGTGTCACGTTTAGCAATAAACGTTAAATCAACTAACGACACATTAATTGTAGGTACACGTACCGCCATGCCATCTAATTTACCTGCCAGCTCAGGCAATACTAAACCAACCGCTTTTGCAGCGCCCGTTTTAGTTGGGATCATAGATTGAGTCGCACTACGCGCGCGGTATAAATCTGGGTGGTATACGTCGGATAAGTTTTGATCGTTGGTATAAGCGTGAATAGTAGTCATGCTACCTTGTTCAATCCCTACCGTATCGTTTATTGCTTTGGCAACTGGTGCTAAACAGTTAGTTGTACACGACGCGTTTGAGATGATATTGCTGTCAGCATTAATTACATCGCTGTTTACACCGTGCACTACGGTAGCATCCATATCTGTACCAGGTGCCGATACCACTACTTTTTTAGCACCCGCTTCAATATGCTTATTAGCCGCTTCGCGTGAAGTAAATAATCCCGTACATTCAAGTACGATATCAACGTTTAGCGCTTTCCACGGTAAGTTAGCAGGATCGCGTTCTTGCGTTAAGGTGATCACATCATCGCCAATTAACATGGTGTTGTCTTTAAGCGTTACTTGCTGTGAGAAACGACCATGTACTGAGTCAAACTGAGTCAGATGAGCATTTACATTGGCTGGGGCTAAATCGTTAATAGCCACAATTTTAATTTCATTATTTTGCGCTGATTCATACAGTGCACGTAATACATTACGACCAATTCGGCCGTAGCCATTAATTGCTACATTAATCATTTTTGACTCCTATTAACTTCACATGCTTGGCGAGCAAGCGTTTCAATAGCTTGCCAGTCTTTATTTTCAATAAGTTGCTTATCTAACATCCAGGTACCACCTACACAAATAACATTGTTAAGTGCTAAGTAATCAGGTGCGGTTGCTAAACTAATGCCACCGGTTGGACAAAAAGTAATATCAGGTAATGGGCCGCCAATAGATTTAAGCATGGCAGCACCGCCTGCAGCTTCTGCAGGAAAAAACTTTAAAAACTTAAAACCATGAGCAGCTAAGTTCATCACTTCGCTTGGGGTCGCTGCACCAGGTAAAAATGGAATAGTAGACTCTTTTGCCAGCGCTAATAACTCATCGCTAACACCTGGGCTTACCATAAAGTCAGCGCCCGCTTCTACTGATGCGTTAAAGCTTGCTTTATCAACCACAGTACCTGTACCAACATAAGCTTCGGGCACTTCTGCTTTCATTAGTTTTACAGCCTCAGCTGCAATGGGTGTACGCAGTGTAATTTCAAGTGCTTTTAGGCCACCGTTATATAACGCTCTTGCAAGTGGTGCTGCATCTTCTAATTTTTCGATTACCACCACTGGCACTACCGGTGCCGATGCTAAGATTTTTTCAATACTCATTACTTGTTCCTCATTACCCAATATGGCTAATTATTATTCAAGTCCAAAAGCACTTGCACCTAAATCGGCACTGCTTACTATGTTTCTAAATCCAGTAAATAATTCACGACCTGTACCAAACGTTTGGCTTGCTTGGCTAATTTGCGGCTCTCGTTTAGCAAGCTCTTCATCGCTAACATGCAGTTTTAAAATACCATTTGGCGCATCTAGAGTAACAATATCGCCTTCATGAATTTTAGCAATAATCCCACCTTCAACCGCTTCAGGTGCTAAATGGATTGCCGCTGGTACTTTGCCTGATGCGCCCGACATACGACCGTCGGTAACAATAGCCACTTTATAGCCCTGATCTTGTAATGTTGCCATTACCGGTGTGAGCTTATGAAGCTCAGGCATGCCTTTGGCTTTTGGCCCTTGCTCTTTAAGTACAGCAATAAAATCTTGGTTAAGTTCGCCACGGCTGTAGGCATCTTGTAACTCACCTTGTGAGCTAAATACTTTAGCCGGTGCCGACACCACTTGATGAGACTCTGCAACCGCAGAGACTTTAATAACCGCTTTACCTAAGTTACCCGTTAGTAGCTGTAAACCGCCTTGCTTACTAAATGGGTTACTTACTGGGCGAAGTACTTCTTCATCATGTGAGTTTTCTGGACACGCTACCCATTTAACTTTGCTTGGGCCGTTCGCATCACTCATAATCAAGTTATCGTCTTTATCGAGTAGTGGCTCACACATGTAAGGTGCAAGGCCTTCGCCTAAAATAGTGGTTACGTCTGTATGAAGGTAACCAGCACCTGCTAATTCACGCATTAAGAAGCCCATTCCACCGGCTGCTTGAAAGTGATTAACATCTGCAGAGCCATTAGGGTAAATACGCGTCAGTAATGGAACAACCGCTGATAAATCGGACATGTCTTTCCATGTAACTTGAATACCGGCCGCTTTAGCAATCGCCACAATATGGATTGCATGATTGGTTGAGCCACCTGTTGATAACAAGCCAACTAAGCCGTTAATAATGGTTTTTTCGCTGATCACATCCGCTAAACACGGGCCATCTTTGTTTTCAGTAAGCTGCTTAAGCATGGTTTCAACCGCATTACCGGTTAAGCCATCACGCAGTTCTGTGTATGGGTTTATAAACGAGCTACCTGGTAAGTGTAAGCCCATTATTTCCATCAGCATTTGATTTGAGTTAGCGGTACCATAAAACGTACAGGTACCCGCACTGTGGTAAGAAGCGCTTTCAGCTTCTAGTAGCTCTTCACGAGATACCAGTCCTTGTGCAAACTTTTGACGAACACGTGCTTTGTCTTTGTTTGGAATACCTGATTGCATAGGCCCTGCTGGTAAAAAATACACAGGTAAGTGACCAAATGATAAAGCACCAATTAATAGGCCTGGGACGATTTTGTCACATACGCCTAAACAAAACACACCATCAAACACGTCATGCGATAACGAAACCGCAGTAGACATAGCAATAACGTCACGAGAAAAAAGCGATAGCTCCATGCCATCACGCCCTTGCGTAACACCATCACACATCGCAGGTACACCGCCAGCAACTTGCGCGGTGGCGTCAAATTTAGTGGCAATGCTTTTAATTAAATCGGGGTATTCTTTGTAAGGCACATGTGCAGATAACATGTCGTTATATGAATTGATAATTGCAAGGTTTGGCACCTCGTCTGCTTTTAAACGCGCTTTGTCATCGCTGCTACACGCAGCCATTACATGAGCAATATTGCCACAGCCTAATCCAGCACGAACTCTTGTTTGTTTTTTTGCGTGCGAAATACGATCTAAATAGGCTTGACGGGTTTGTTTACTGCGCTCAATAACGCGTTCTGTGACTTCTTGAATTCGAGGGTGCAACATAATTTTACTCATCTCTATTCGTTAGAGGATAAAGGCTCAGTAACAATTATAGACTCCACGAAAATAACTGTACTGAGCATCTTTGACTTACCCGTTCAAAGGTACGCTACCAGGGAGCCTCTCACAACAACCCTGACACCGGTGTCAGGGTATTAACGCATGGCATTGACACCGGTGTCAACCCTGAGTCATAAAAATAGCCAATTTTTTTAACATGTACAATAAATAAACGTGAATTTTTAGTGAAATACCAGCAAGCAAATAATGAAAATTAAAAGTACAGACAAAAAAAAGCCCGAGTAAGCGTCACTCATACTCGGGCTACTGTGAAAAAAGGGTTTTATTTTACGGCTGCAGTTGACTCTCGCGTGATTAATTTAGCTTCTAAAATCACTTTATATGGCGACTCTTGCGGCTCAATAATATGGGTGATCAATTGCGTAACGGCTTGTTTTGTCATTTCTTCTACAGGTTGCGCTATGGTGGTCAGCCCAGGCCAAATGTGGCGCGCTATTGGTGCATTATCAAACCCAGCGATAGAAATATCATCAGGTACACGTAAGTTACGCTGCGTAGCTAATTTGAGCACTGCCGCTGCCATGTAGTCGTTTGATGCAAATACAGCAGTAGGACGTGGCGATAAATCTAAAATACTACGCGCACTGTCTACTCCTGAATGGTAACTAAAGTTACCCTCTTCAACTAAGCGTTCGTTAAATTCAATGCCATGAGTTGTTAATGCGCGCCTGTAACCTTTAAAACGCTGCTCAGTGGCACTGTGATCTGGGTGACCTTTAATAAACGCTATGGAGGTATGTCCAAGATTTATTAAATGCTCGGTAATTTCAAACGCCCCCTGCTCGTCATTGCTGGTCACAGAAATAGAATCATCATCTAAAATTGCAGAAGCGACTCGAGCATAAGGGATTTTTTTCGACTTTAAAAAATCTACCAACTCGCCAAAATCACAAAATGGCGGGGTTAATACTAAACCGTCAAGGCGTGATGACTGCAATAACTGCTCAATATTGTTAATGAGTGCATCGCCCCTGAGCTCACAAGGATGAATAAGCAAGTTATAGTTGTTCTCTTGGCAGGCAGCCAGTGCGCCTGTTTGCACACGGGTGATATAACTTTTACTAGGGTTATCGTAAATGCAACCAATGATAAAGCTGCGATTTTGTGCAAGGCCGCGTGCAATTGGGTTTGGGGTGTAATCTAGCTCTTTAAATACGGCTAACACTTTTTCGCGTGTAGCTGCACTGACATTAGGCTCATTATTGAGTACTCGCGATACGGTTTTTTTAGAAACACCTGCATGACTGGCAACGCTGTTTATAGTGACTTTTTTCATCTATTTATTTCCAAACCTATGCAAAGCGATTAATCCTGTTGGCTCGTATGCAAACACGCGGCAGCTCCAATTAATGGGATGTTGTCTTGTGTTACTAACGTCACCGGAATTTGACCTGTGTACTGCGACATAATACCTTTTTGCGAAAAGCGCTCAATAAAACGACTTTCAAGTAAACGAGCTTGCATGCGTGGTAAAATTCCACCGCCAATATAAAGGCCGCCTAAAGCGCCGTAGGCCAATGCTAAATCGCCCGCAACACTGCCAATCCAGTCACAAAATTGATTAAGCGTTGCATCACACACTTCACATTCACCGCTATTGGCTAAGCTGCTAATTTGTGCGGCATCTAAATTTTTTGCAGCCACCCCTTTAACCGCAGCCATGGCTTTATACAAATGAGCAATGCCAGGGCCCGAAAATACCGTTTCTACCGATACATGAGGGTGATCTTTTTTGAGTTCTTGAATAAGTTGACCGTCGAGTTGATTAACGGCTGCTAACGAAATATGCCCGCCTTCTGAACTCATCACCGCGCACGAATGTGCCGTTCTCACTAAGCACGCTGCACCAAAACCAGTGCCTGGGCCCATTACACCTATATTGGCAGACTCATCCGCTTGACCAGGTTTAACAGTGACATTTTGTGAAGGGTCTAAATACGGTGCTGCGTAGGCAAAAGCAGCAAAGTCATTTATAACGCTTAATTGAGCAAGGTCAAAGTGGTGTTTAAAATCATTAACGCTAAAGTGCCAACCTAAATTAGTTAAATGAACTTGCCCTGCATTTATAGGGCCTGCTACTGCAAGGCATGCGCGTTTAGGGGTTATATGAGACACTGTTGATAAGTAGTACTCGGTAGCACTTTCGAGCGATCCATAGTTAGCACTGGGAAACGTATGATTATGCTCAATGGTAAATTGATTACTTGATTCGTCGAAGCCAGTGATCAACGCAAAACGAGCATTTGTGCCGCCAATATCGGCAACCAGAATAGGATCAAAGTGTGTGCTAGAGTGTAAACCCATAGTGTTATCTCTTTTGTTTAAGTAATGAGTACTTATTATTTTAATGGGGTATCATTGATACTTATTTACTTTGAGCTATCACCTCAAAGCAGCTATCACTGTAAAAAAATGCTACCTTTAATAATAAAGGTAGCTAATACGTTTTGACAACAAAATGATAAAACGCCCTTATTGTGACACCGGTGTCATGAAAAAATCAATAAAAAAATGCCTTTATTGACAAATAAGCTTGAAAAAAATCACTAATAAACGAGAATATCCCCTTATTGTCCTCTTAAGTAAGTAATCGTGATGAAAGGTAAAGCCACCTCGTTTGATATAGCCCATTATGCTGGGGTGTCTCAATCTACAGTTTCCCGTGCTTTACGAAATAGTCCACTGGTAAATGACGAAACTCGAAGACGTGTTCACGATATTGCTAAAAAACTTAATTACAAAGTAGACAAAAACGCCAGTAACCTTCGCACTCAACAAAGCAGTACCCTAGCATTGCTGTTGTTTGAAGACCCGACCTCAGATGAATCACAAATCAATCCGTTTTTTTTAGCCATGCTGGGCAGTATTACCCGTGCCTGCGCAAAAGAAGGTTATGATCTACTTGTTTCATTTCAATCAGCCAGCGCTGATTGGCAAGCAGACTACGAAGACAGCCATCGAGCAGATGGAATAATCTTATTAGGCTATGGCGACTACATTGATTTTCAACCAAAATTTAATACCTTGCTTGAACAAAACACTAAATTTGTTTGCTGGGGAGCAAGCGTTGATAACCGCCCTGATTTAACCATAAGTTGCGATAATTATGGCGGTGGTAAACTTGCCGCTGAGCATTTACTGGCGCATAACCGAACTGATTGTGCATTTATTGGCGATGCCTCTGATCACAGCCCTGAGTTTTTTGCCCGTTTTAATGGCTTTAAAGACGAACTACAGCAAAACGGTGTCACCTTAAATGATCGTAAAATTGCCAATGCAATTTCTACCGAAGAATCTGGCTACCATGCTACTCGCTCTTTAATTGCTAATAACATTACTTTTAATGCACTTTTTGCTGCCAGCGATCTGATTGCTATAGGCGCAATACGGGCATTAAAAGAAGCCAATATTAACGTGCCAAAAGATGTAGCCGTAATAGGCTTTGATAATATTTCTATTGCCAGTTACATTAATCCGCCGCTGACAACCATAGAGCAAAACACCACTATAGCGGGGCAAATGTTAGTTGAAAACTTACTCAAATTAATTCGTGGTGAGCAAGTACAAAGCACCCTACTGCCCCCGCGTTTAATTGCGCGTGGCTCAAGTTAATACATTCAATAAAACCGCTTTTAAGAAGCAACAAAATTAAAGGCAACAGCGCTCTTTTACCTTAAATTAATTCAGGCTTTATTGCATTTTTACGGTCATTTGTCCTTTTTGCTTTCAATACTAAAGCCGGCGCTCTCGTTACATTAACAGGCTATTCACACCTCGCTATCACATTAGTTTTTTTAATCTGAAAGCAGCTGTTTTTAATGTAATTTTTCACTCGTCAATGCACTATTTTATCTCTACAATCGCACTTTTATTTTTGCTCTTAAAAGTTTAAGTGACTATTTCATGCTACTCACTATTGTTTACATCATCGGAATTACAGCAGAAGCCATGACCGGTGCACTCAGCGCTGGGCGCAGAAACATGGATTGGTTTGGGGTTATGCTAGTAGCCAGTGCCACAGCCATTGGGGGTGGCAGCGTACGCGATATTTTACTTGGCAATTACCCGTTAACGTGGGTTAAACACCCAGAATATTTACTGATCACATGCGTGGCGGGTATTGTAACCACTTGGTTGGCCAAATGGGTGGTTAAATTTAAAGGCATATTCATGCGTCTAGATGCCTTAGGGCTTGCAGCGTTTAGTATAATTGGCTGCCAAGTTGGGCTAAATATGGGTTTGCACTATGGAATTTGTGTTGTCGCAGCTATAGTAACAGGTGTATTTGGTGGACTGTTGCGTGATTTAATTTGTCGACAAGCGCCATTAGTACTTCATCATGAACTTTACGCAAGCGTAGCGCTTATTGTTGCTTGTTTATACTTAGCACTGCACCACTACAACATTGATGACAATATCAGCGTAGTTGCAAGTTTAGTAGTAGGCTATTTAATTCGTATGGCGTCGGTACGCTTTAAATGGCGCTTACCGACATTTAACTTATTAGAACCCGCTAACTTAAATAATGAGTAATAACAGCAGCGGTTAATGCCCATCTGCCCTAGCACTTTTAAATAGCCCGAATACTTTTCGGGCTAACAAACTAACCACAAAAAGAACTCCCACAGCAAAACACAGTATGCTCAAGGGCATAAACAAGCTTTAATGTAGAACACCATTATGATCAACATATTGATACACACTGTTTTCTATCAGCATAAAACCTGTGCCAAGCAATAAAAAGCAAACACTCAATGTGGCTGTTTTGTTTGTATAAAAGCGCATAATCTATCCATAACTATTTTATTAAATTGTCGGGATAGCAGTTTGAATGAGCGAATATTAATCTACAGTGACTGAGCAACATTGATTTTTAAAATAAAAGTCACAGTTATTAAACTAAGCTTTTAGACATATAATAAAATCTGTCGTCTTCTTTATCTATGCTGAAACCTGAACGTGTGTAAAGCTTGTGCGCAGGGCTTATTTTAAAAACCCGAAGCCTAAGTTGCATAGCACCTCGGAGCACTGCTAAACGAGCACACTCATTAATTGCTGCTGCACCAATACCCATATTTTGAAACGCAGCATCTACTTGTAAGTCACGTATATAGCAACCCTTATCATCGAAAGCCAAGCGCATTACACCCACTACATCGCCATTTACCACAATATCCCAATTTTCAAGGTTTACTATTTGTTCATATATTTTATGTTGCTGCCAATCAACGCCATACTGCTCATAATATTCACGCATGTTGGTGTAGGTTAACAATGCCGATGCCATCAAATCGGCTGTGGGCTGATAACACATATTCATTATCGTCATTCCTTTGTTTAGCGACCTTTATAAAGGATGCTGCGGCTGATGGTTTTTAAAATACTTATTTACTAATAATGACTGCAACAAGCTAGTACTACTGGATGTAGCCCAGTACAAACCAATTGCAGAAGGAAAATTAACGAGAGTAACCACACAAATAATTGCGGGAATTAGGAACAATAAGGTGCTGGTTTGTTCTGCGCTACCTGGCATCATCATCATAGATAAATATATAATAGCCCCCACTAATAACGAAATCGCAATATCAGGCTTTGCAATACTGGTAATCCAAGCAAATTTACTATTCAATACAATTTGTTGCAGAGCTTGAAAAGTTCCAAGGCCAAATACCCCTTGGCTTGCCATATTAATCACACTTTTTTTATCAATAAACTTAATGTTGTGCTTTTTATACAGCGCCATAGTTAATTTTGCGATTTCACTGGGCTGGTCTTTATAGTTGCTCTTTATGCTATCTAGCTCAGGTTTTAGTGCGGCAATTGCTTTTTTATTTCTAACCATGTTAACCATAGCAACAAGGTTAATCGGCATTAAAACTAATCGTCCAATAACGGTAAACAAAATAATTGCAACCGCTTGGCTTACGCCCACTTCTTGAGTAAAAAAGGTGATTAATTGCACAATAAAAGCAGTAAATAAATTCCAAATTTCCATTTTAGTTTTCCTTTTAATATTATGTATTAAAAGTAACTACCATGACATATTATGTCAAGATGTTTTTCGATAACTATTTTTCTACTTATGGAGTCTTCAATGGTATTTATACAATAAGACTATTTTTTATAAGTTTGAGAACTGATTGATCAGCCAATCCAGCTCCTAAAGCTTTTTAAACACCTACTGACTGTAAGGTGCAAAGATTTTATTTATCTTCGGTTAGACATTTAAAGTATTTTGATGATGATGTTTTAAGTGTTGTGTTATGACTTGTTAGTTTGAGACTTATAATTTAGTACTTTACATGTCAAATGTTTTACATCGTTGTACGTAGTACAGAAATTAAATTGGTGAGTTATGCTATGTATCTAACCTTCGACCTCCCAAAGTAATAAGTAAATCAACTCTGTGAGTTAACATTAAAATCTAAGCTTTTCGACTAGCTCTGTAAAGTTGTATATATTGATTTATAGCTTGATCTAAAATCAAGTGCCTATCAAACAAAATGAGGGCTACTTAATTGTATTTTAACTATTCTTCTTAAGAAATCACAAAGTACTTCTTTCATCTGAAGCTCTTTAATGCAATCAATTGACTCAAAAGTATAAAATTACCAATCTTTGCCTTCGGTTTATTAACTCAAATTTAAAGCCTTAATCGTAATTAGTCGTTTAAAACTGTACATTTTGAGTTTTGTAAAAAATTAAATTCTTGAAAAATTGCTTAGATTAAAACTGAGAGCATTTAATATATTACTTTTAAGCATTTCAATATGCCCCACTAATTAAATAGCAACATAATTACAACCCTGTAAAAAATAATATTTCACTATTGTAATAATAGGGACATATGTTAATAAAAAAAAGTTTACATAAATGTATATTAATTGTAAATTAGTTTTGGCTTCATTAATAAAATGTAACCTTAAAAAAGATAAAAACAATACTTAGGGAAATTCAATATGTTTAAAACCAAAACCTTATCAAATGCAATAAGATATTCTTTATTGCTTGGTTCTGTTGCTATAGCACCCAGCGTGTTTGCGCAAGATGAAAAAAAATCTGATGTAGAATTAGAAGAAGAAGCGCCAGAAAGAATTGTAGTAACTGGTTCACGAATAAGAAAAGCTGAGTTTTCTAATGCATCTCCAATTCAAATCATAAACGGTGACTTATCGCGTGAAATGGGACTGTTTGATGCGGGCTCAATGCTACAATCAACTAGCCAAGCAGCAGGTACGCAAATTGATAACACATTTGGCGGGTTTGTATTAGACAATGGTCCAGGTGCCGCAACTATAGGTTTTCGTGGCTTAGGTGCTGAAAGAACTCTCGTTTTAATTAACGGACGTCGTATGGCTCCTGCTGGTGTGGGTGGCGCTCCAACGTCACCTGATCTAAATTTAATACCAGGCGTTATGGTTGAACGAGTTGAAAACTTATTTGACGGCGCCTCTACTGTATATGGTTCTGATGCCGTAGCCGGTGTAGCAAACGTTATTTTGAAAAAAGATGTTGAAGGATTTACATTTGATGCATCGTACCGACAACCTAAAGGTGAAGGCGGTGAAGAAACCGTACTTTCAGGGATGTGGGGTACAACCATGGATAATGGTTTTATCACTGTAGGTGTAGAATATTCAGAGCAGCAATCACAATCTTTATCTGGAAACCCTTTTGTTAAAGGCTGTGAAGAACGTATATGGGAAGCTGAAGATGGCTCAATCATTACTAGAAATAGTGGTTATGGTCCTGTTGCTAGCGGTGAAGATTCATGTGATATTTTCCCTCTTACAAATCGTATTAGTGTCCCATCGTTCTTTGGTAGTGTTTATTACACCCCAGGTTTTACAAACACAGGGATTCCTAACTTCAGTGAATCAACAGTTCCTGCGAGTCTTGAAGGGTTTTTCCCATCATGGGTTGCAGGTGACTTTGATGGTGATGGTATTAATGATGGTGTATTTGTTGACGGAGATGGTGACGGTTTCCGTGATGTTGACTTTCAAAACCCTCTATATGCTTTCCAACAGTCTGATTACTACAAAAGCGGTGATTACAGAAGCAAAAATGAACGCGTATCATTAATGCTTAATGGTGAGTATAACTTCCAAGATGATAATGATACAACCTTCTATTACGAAGGTTTATATGCAAAACGTGAGTCTCCAATATTTAGCCCTGGAGCTCAGATATTTCAACAAGTTGCAGCATCTAACCCATATAACCCTTGTGGCGTTAACGGAATAGATTGTTTTGGTGTTCTAGGTGTAGGCCCTGGTGGTCCAGAAGCTGTACAGCCAATTATTAATATTCGTGGCGACCGTGATCAAACACAGGTAGAAGTATCGCAATATCGTCTCGTATCGGGTGTTACTGGTAACTTAGGCATGTTTGAAAACATTGGCTTAAATAACTGGTATTATGATGCATCAGCATCTTATAGTGCTTCGAAAGGAACCGACCATCGTGTTGGTATCAACGAAGAGCGTCTTATTTACTCTTTAGAAACATCAGTACTTAATGACGATGGGACAATTACCTGTGGAACAGGTTCAGATGGCTGTGTGCCAGTTAACTTATTTGCTGATAGTATCTTCCAAGAAGGTGGTGGTACATTATCACCAGAGGAAGCTGCTTACTTATTTATCGATCGTGATATCGAAACAAAAGTAAATCAGTTTGTCTTTAATGCATTTATGGGTGGAGACTTCTTCAATTTACCTTGGAATAATGAGACCGTAGCCGGCATCGTTGGTGTTGAATTCCGTCGTGACGAAATTGAATCAAATCCAAATGCAGCAACTGCTGAAGGCTTGCTTTGGGGTTACTTTGCTGACCAAGGCGCTGATGGCTCTCGAAATCTTAAAGAAATCTTCACAGAGTTTGAATTTCCATTACTTAAAGGTGTTAAAGGTGCAGAAGAACTTACATTCACCGCTTCAGGCCGTGTTTCTGAAGAATCTTTTTATGATGCAGAATCAACATACAGCATAAAAACAATCTACCGTCCTGTTGAATGGTTTACGCTTCGAGCAACAAAAGGGACTTCTTATAGAGCTCCAAACCTTCGTGAACGCTTTTTAAATGGTACATCGGGCTTTAATACAATTGCAGATCCTTGTGTTGTACCTGAAGATGCACGAAATATTGATCCATTAAACCCTGGTTCAGCAGCAACATATAATGCAGCCGAAGAAACTCGCGACACATCTGTCTTGAATGCGTGTCAAGCATCTGGTGTTGATCCTACATCATTAGGTTTAGGCCAAAATGGTACAGACTCTTACACTGCAACTTACAGTGCAGAAATAGAAACAGGTGGCACAACAGAACTTACGCCAGAAACATCCGTTGCAAAAACGTATGGTCTAATCTTTGAACAACCATTTTCTGAAGAGTTTGATTTAACATTCTCACTTACTCGTTTTGATATTGAAGTTACAAATAGCATAGCAGAGCCAAGTGCTGGTTATAGTATCGGTCAATGTTACTCTGCCGACGGAAACGAAGCATTCTGTAATAGAATTGGCCGAGATTCTAACGGTCAGATTGATATGGTTGATGCTAGCTTTATTAATATTGGCTTAATTTCTTCTAAAGGCTTTGATTACAATGTTTACTTTGAAACGGACACTGTAATAGCAGAAGAAAACTTAGGTATTACATTAGACTTACAAGCTACGCGCATGACTGAACAAGTATACGATGTACTCGGTACTATAGATGATAATATGGGCGAGCCTGACTCACCTGAGTGGCGTGGTTCTGCTCGTCTTCAACTTAAGTATTCTGATTTTAGATTTAACTGGGAAACTCGCTTCATTGGAAAAGGCCGCGAAGATGAAGATGACTTAGGTGAATTTGAAGAAGGTACTGCTGGTTGTCGTGGCTTAACCGATGCAAACGGAGATGCACTTAAGTGTCGTCCTGTAGGCTTTACCGATGACTATTTTGTTCACAATGTGGGCTTAACATGGTCTAACGATGCTTATAAAGTTAATTTTGGTGTTCGCAACGTATTTAATGAGGCTCCACCAAAAGTAGATCCAAGTGGTTCTTTCTCTAATACTAATATCCCATTAGGTGTTGGTTATGACACTTCAGGCCGAAGCCCTTATATTAGCTTCACAGCTTCATTCTAATACAAGTAACTACCTAATTACTTAGTTTAAATGGCCTACTTTTTAGGCCATTTTTTTGAGGGAATAAAATGAAATTAAAGAAAATAATATTATTAGGTTTATCTGTTCTAAGCTTGAATTCTTATGCTAATAAACAAGTTGAGGCAACAGAGCAAATTTCGAGTATTGATGCATTTTCTATGGCTTCAGCTATAAGAAGTGTTGTCACATCACCAAATGGTAAAAACCTTGCCATATTAAGAGCAACAACAAAAGATGGTGATTACATAATAGAAATTAGAGATCCTAATAACCTAGAAAAAGATCCGGTTAGATTAGGTGCAGATAAAATGCTCATCTCTTCTATCATATGGTTAAACGACGAAAAAATTGGCGTTATGTTTAGGCAGATATTGGAAGACGGAAACAGGAAATATTGGGTTAATAAGTTTGCAATTACAGATGCTGATGGCAAAGGTGATTGGTTATTACCTTTTAAAGACAAACGAAATGTTCAATTTCAAATAATAAATCGGCTCCCAGACAACAAAGATGAAGTCTTAGTCGAAGTAGATATTAATAATAATTACATCCCTGATGTAGTTCGCTTTAATATAAATACAGGTAGAAGCGTTACTATCATGCGTGGTAATGAAAAAATATCTGGATCATTTGTTTCTGATTACGATGGTGATATCAGAATTGCACAAGGTTGGAATAAATCCGACAATGCAATAGATCATTATGCGCGTGTTAAAGGTGATGATGATTGGAAAGTTATTAAACAGGTTAGTCCCAAAAAGCGTGAAAACTTTGAGATACTAGGCTTCACAAAAGACAACCCTGATGAAGTTTATATCAATGCTAATCTAGGAGAAAACACCACCGGTATTTATATCTACAATATTAAAACGGCTAAATATTCAACTCGGCAATTTGGCCTTGAATCTGTTGATACTGATGGGGTAATACTTGATTCTGACGGTACTATTAAGGGCTTTCGCTACACCACCAAACAACCTAAAAATTACTACATAGATCCCAATGCTCAAGCATTACAAGAGTCTATTGCCTCATTATTCAAAGGTAAATTTGTTCGAATCATGAGTCGTTCTGATGACGATAATGTTCTTGTTTTAAATGTGTCTGCTGATGATAATCCTGGTAGCTACTACATAGTGACAAATAAACAAAAATTAACCAAAATTGGTGATAGACTTCCTTTTATTGATAAAAGTAAGTTAGGAACTGTTAAATATATCTCTTATAAAGCAAGAGATGGGCGAAATATAAAAGCTTATGTGACAATTCCTGCAACTAAGGGCCCTCACCCTGCGGTTGTCTTACCACATGGTGGACCTTGGGTTCGTGACTCTATTATTTTTGATGATTGGGCTCAGCTGCTCGCTTATCATGGTTATGTAGTAATTCAACCAAATTATCGTGGTTCAACTGGCTATGGGCTTGAGCATTGGATAGCAGGCGATAATAATTGGGGTCTTAAGAAACAAGATGATCTTGACGATGCCGCACAGTATTTAGTCGAAAAAGGCTTAGCTACAAAAGATAAACTCGCGCTATTTGGTTGGAGTTATGGCGGATATGCCGCTTTTGCAGCTTCTATGCGTGAAAATAATATTTATCAATGCGTTGTTGCAGGTGCTGGGGTTAGTGATCTAAGTCGAATTAATGCAACTTTAAACGAAAACCGATTTTTAAGTATTTTACAACGCCCTACTATTTCTGGTGTATCTCCTGTAGAACAAGTTGATAAAGTAAATGTTCCTATATTGATTATTCACGGTGATATCGACAGTAGAGTACCAATTAAACATAGTCGTGATTTTGTTTCTGAGCTGGAAAAGTATAAAAAAGACTTTAAATATATAGAGCTAGAAGATGCTGACCATTTCTCGGATTCACTTTTCTATGCACATAAAAAAGAATTCTACACTGAGTTATTATCATGGTTTGATAATAAATGTAGTCTTAAATAACTAAAAACCCAAAAGTTAATTCTTTTAAAAATTAAAGGGGCTAATTTTGCCCCTTTACTATTAGAAGATGACTGAATATAACCTTTTTATGTTAATAATGTTAATAATGCTAATAATGTTAATGATGTTAATAATGTTAAAACAAATAAACCAAGTAGCTAATCGAAAGGCAACCATCTCAATAACAATTTGTTGTGATAAGTTTTATCTTTTTAATACTTCACACACCCATCACGCAATAAATCGTTAATTTAATAACAAGACGAACTATTTATGAAATTAGAAATATCAATCGATTTCTTGGCGCACAAAGGCTCACGCTTTATGCTGACTTGTAAAACTAAAAACGGAATCTACTGGTAAAACCTATGGCACCCAAGGTAACAAAATTGGCAATGCACAGCTGAAATGGGCGTTCTCCGAAGCCGCTGTATTGCTGCTGCGTCACAATCAAAACGCCAACAAATACCTTGAAAAACTACAAAAGCGAATGAGCAAAGCCAAAGCACTGTCTGCGCTTGCACATAAGCTTGGCGCTGCGTCTATTATATGCTTAAAAAAGAGACGGTATTCGATGAAGCAAAATTCTTAAAGAGTTAGTCACGGTACTGAGTGAGCTGAACATCTATCTGGATATAAGGCTGAGCATCAATCAATTGGGTGAGTTAATTACCAACAAGGTTTAACCTGATTATATGCCTACAGACCAAAGCCACTTGCCTTGATTAGACCCTCAGTACGCGTGCATTAATACAATAAACAAAGTCGCTTACACCTGACTTGATAACTGCGTTATGCACCTAACTAACTGGATCACAATGATGAAACTAGCCGCCTTGAATAGTGCCATGATGAGGTTAACCGATAAATGTCTAGTGCCCCAGCTACCCCAAAAGGATATGGGAAAAACCTGGCTGCGATGAGATCGCAATAAGAAATTACTGCGTAACGCACCCTAGATGTGTTTGCCGTAAGCAACTTGCTTATTAGCCGCATCGACAGACGAAGTAAACGAATTTGTTTATTGATTTAGAATTGACCGTCAATTGATAAAACGGTCAAAAAGAACACTAATGCCTATTGACAGAGTTAAGGCTCATATGTGTTAGGCATAAAATAGTTACACATGTTAATCAATCCAATGTGGTAAATTTCTCACGGTCTTCCCAAAAAGAACTAGAACCTAAATCCAGTACTTTGAAACCTAAATTAATAGGTAAAGCATCAGGGTTTGAGTTTTTAGAACTTATAGGTTTAGGAGTTTGAAAACTACTTTCATATACCATTACATTCCCAGTATGAGGATCTCCATGTAAAATTTCATTTTTATAAATCGCATCGAGTGCGTTTGAGTAGCGCCAATAAAGATCAAACCTTTGAAGTATAGTTATTGGTTCTTTAAAAAGGTATTCTTTAAGATTTACTCCATTTACAAATTCCATAGTGATATAGAACAAACCTGATTTGACTCCAGATGAAAATATTTTTGCAAAATATGGGTGATCTACTGATGCGAGCTTTTTGGCCTCATTTTGGGCTTTCTTGAAATCACTACGCCCTCTGTTGTTCCAGAATTTAACGGCTATCTTTCGATCTAAGTTGATATCCTTAGCTTCAAACACAATACCGTTAGCTCCGATTCCAATACATTTGCAAAACTCTATTTCTTCAAAAGGGATAATCGTTCCTTCGAAGTAAAGTAGACTTTCAGATATAGAAAATTTATTTTTAAGATTTATTTTATTCATTATATTTATTAGTTTATGCCGAACCTTTTATACCTAACGCCCTCTTAACTAGCAGACAACGCCACCACAAAACTCGAATTAGCACGCCATAATCACCAAAGCTAACTGCTGGTAATTAAAGCCGCCGAGCGTTGACTGTCCGGTTGAAGCGTTTGTTAAGCTGCTAGGATGCGATATTCTGTTTTAGACATTTTTGCTCTTACTAACTCCACATTACCACCAATTTTGTCATTCAATTGATTGACGAGTTCATTGAGTTCTTCAAATGCTTGCTCAGGCATCTTAACTCCCGCTATGACCTTAGAAATTCGCTTCTGGTCAAAAGCATGAATCCCTGCACTTTTTTCATCGATAAAACTCGATACTCCGCTTCGTAACTCCAGTCCGGTGACTTCATAAGAAACACATCTTTGACGGCGTTAAAACCCCTCTCTCCAGCAGTAATTATCGGCATGTCTTTGGTATACTCAACATCCCAACCAAAAAGTAGCTCTTCAACATTATTCATGTAGATATTTTGAGGGCTATCATCAACGGTGAATTCAACGACAAAACCTTCATGATTCTCAGCATAATGTGACCACATTAATATATTATCTGGCTTTTTAGTCAAACAGCATATTCCAACTTCTCCAATTACTCCGTCACGAAATTCACCGCTCTTCAATGAACGTTTTATACCATGCTCCATTTGCTTTCTTTTACTTAATCTTTGAGCAGGAGAGAGTTTTAATCGTCTTCCCGCCTCTTTAAATAAATCGGGACGAGATTTTAAGTACGCTATGGACTTTTCGATATCGTATACAGTTTTACAATCAAATGGATCGTTAAACTCCGAATGATGACTAAACTTCATAGTCCCGTCAGTCAAAATGCATTTGGATCCGCTCGAAAACGGCAGGTATTTATAAACTTTCAATTAAGTTAAACCTCATACTTAAAAAGCAGCTTAACTTTAAGCTAAGGGGCGCCGATACGTGAGGCATAATGGCGAAGCCGCCCCGCGTATAGGCGTCCCAGCGACCGAAGGGAGAGGCTTAAGCGCTTTGTTAGTTTTCACTGTACACTTGCTGATCGACACAAGAAACACTGACTTCATTGCTAGGCAAGTTTGCAAATAAAAAGGCAACAGACTCATTTGGCTTAAGTACCCCAACAAATGAAGTACAAACACCGTTTTTGCACTCTGCTGCTAACGTAGTAGTTTTTATTCTCGGAATTGCAGATGTACAAGTATTTTTTTGATCACATGCTACTTCAACATTTGTAAGTGATGTTTCTTCGTAATTTGAAAATAGCAAAGCTGATTTTAATGCTTTAGGGAAATGCAGCGAGAAATCTAAACACAAACCTTGACCGCCATTATATGCAACTACTTTTCTATACTCTTTTAGATATGATTCTGATATCTGTAAATTAGCTTCGTTAGGCTTGTATTGAGAGTTGTAAAAAGAGAAAGCTATAGCTGCTATCACACCAATACTTGTTAAAATATTAGTAATCCATTGTGTATTATTTCTCAAATTTTCATTCATATGCGAAATTCTTCCGTGAAAACTAACAATTTTATAGTGCGCTCGTCGCGTATATTTCTGCCAACGCACGCTAATATATTCATTAATTACTTTTTAACAAATAACTTAACTCATTGCTAGCTATAATTATTTCTTGCTACTAAATATAATTACAAAGAAGAAAATGCGCTCATCGCTCATTTTCTTGAATATGAGAGAAAAACAACCACACTGTATGTTTATACAGCCACCGACATTGGTAATGACATGAAAACGCGCCTCCCATTTTTAAATTACATCGCTGAATCTATGTTGGTACATCAGTATTCATTACGTACCGTAAATACCTACCTGTGATGGATTGCATCTTATAGTGATTTTCATGATAAGCGCCATGACGTAAGAAGAAGTTAAGCTACTTATGATTCATTAAAATGAGCTATAACTTGGAGGGAATGCAATAAAAGCACTTTTACCTAAAGGGGCTAACGTATGTTAGCCCCTTTTGTGTGTGTTTTATTTACAGTGTGTTATTCAGTAACAACAAACCATAAGCTGCGAGTTGCTCGTCATTGAGGTCGTGTTGCCAGCTAGGCGTTAACCCCTGACGTTTTATACCGCTGATGCTTTGCGGGTTAGCGGTTAAATTAAGAATAAACATACTTTTACTGCCGTTTAACTCGCGGGTTATTTCAACTAGGCCGTTGTCGTGTTGCGTTAATTCATAACTGCCTTTAATACCCAGCTCTGGGCGCTGTTTTTTTAGTACGATTAAGTGCTGATATAAACGCCACAGTGAGTCAGATTGTGCTTGCTGTACTTTAACATTGCGATCACCTGCGCTAAGCTGCTCGGCTAAAAATTCAGGCCACCAGCTTGTAAAGTCTTTACCAAATAATTCACTTTGTTCAACCCAGCTCGTTTTAGCTTTGGTAAAACCGGCTTGATTGCTGTTGTCCCATTGCATAGGCGCACGTTTATACACATCGTGACCTGTGCCACCTTGTGTTAAGCCTATCTCTTCACCGTAATAAATATACGGCGTACCAGGAGAGCTAAATAACATGGCGGCAGCAAGTTTTGCTTTATCGTCGTGCTCTGCAAGTTGATAAGCGATACGTTCTTGGTCGTGATTAGTTAAAAACGGTGCAAAAAAATCAAGCGGTGCATTTGAATCAATACGCTGTTGTAAATTTTGTTTGAGCACATTGGCATCAACTGCGTTGATTTTTTGATTAGATTGCATGGTGCCAAATTGCGCTTCACCACTGGCATCGGGTTTTAATAAGCCCAGTATTTTATAGCCCACTTCAAAATCAAAGCCTTGATCGAGGCCTTTACCTTCGCCAAAGTATTTTGCTGCAACGGGAATGTCTGCCCAAGCTTCACCCACTAAATATGCCTCTGGATCAACGCTTTTTACGTATTGGTTAAAGTGCTGCCAATATGCAATGGTTTCGTCGGTATCGGCTTGCGCATCTGCGCCACCTTCCATTGCAAAACGTACTGCGTCTAATCTAAACCCTGCAACGCCTTTATCAAGCCAAAACTTAGCCATTTTTTCCATTTCGGCAACAACATCAGGGTGGCGTAAATTCAAGTCTGGTTGGCTCGCTCCAAACGCACCATAGTAATACTGCTGACGTGTTTCATTCCAATGCCATACTGCGTCGGGTTGGTCGTTATTACTCCAAGCATGCCCCCAGCCACTTCCGGCTTTTGGCATATCGTCGCGCCAAATAAAGTAATCAGCATAAGGGGCTTCTTGTTTTGCTGAACGCTGAAACCATTCATGGTTACTTGATATATGGTTTATAACTAAATCAAGTATGACTTTCATGCCTTTATCATCAGCGGCTTTTATAAAGGCTTCAAACTCGGCCATGCTGCCGTAGTCGTTTTCTACTTGGTAAAATTCAGTAAAATCATAGCCATGATACGACGGTGCTTCAAACATGGGGGTTAACCACAGTGCATTTACGCCGAGCTCTTGTAAATACGGGAGCTTTTGGGTCATACCGTTAAAGTCGCCATGACCATCAGCATCGCTATCGTAAAAGCTGCGTGGCCAAATTTGGTAAAAAATGGCGCTTTCCCACCACGGGCTTGCTTGTTGTTTAGTATTTAATTGCGATGTTTCGGTGTTATTCGTGTTGTTATTTAATGATGGTGCGCTTTGGCAGCCTGTTAGCATGATTGCTAATGCTAATGCGCTCAAGGTAAATGTTTTCATTTCAGCCTCGTTATTATTGTAATAAATAACATAGCCGTATTTTACTACGGCTATGTTAATTAACCTGAACTGCGGATAGTTTGTGGTTATTTTAGTGCTTTAGTTACCACCGGATAATGATCCCATACTTGTTTGTCGCTTAGTGAGCGCACTAGCTTCACGTATTCAGCATGCGTCCACGCCAGTGGTGTGGCCGAGTTTGTACCCTCGCCTAACGTGTAACCCGTTTTATTAATGCCTACACCATCCCATACTTGTTCAGGTAGCATCATGCCTTGGTTGGCAAATTGCTCTAGCCCTTTTACATAGCTATTTTTAATAGCCTGCTGTTTTGTTGCATCTAAACTGTTATTGGCATTTGCGGCGGCAATTTCGTAATGACCACGTTCACCGGTAAAAAATGGCCAAACTCGCCCACGTTGCCCTGGGCTGTTTTTTCCACCTTCAGCGTAATTAGCGCCCGTTACTTCGTCTTCACCGTATCCGTCGTTACCATAGCGGCGGTAGCCTGCAAATGTGCCGCTGCCGTCAGTAAACTCAAAGCTGTATTTTACTTGTAGGTTATCGGTTAGGGTTTCATCATCATATTCTGGGAGTGTTTTTACTATGCTAGGCGCTAGCGCATCACGAACGCCATAGCGAACGAGCTCTAAAAATCCACCATCGAGAATTTGCTTTTTATTAAAGCCTTCACGGCCATTATTAGCGTTAATTTTAGTATTTGAATTGGCGTCTTTGTCTTGGCCAATACGAATAAAATACTCGCCGTCTGAAGCGTTTGATTCTAAATTACCTGCGGTGGTAAACATCATGCTTTCTATATCGGCGTTGTAACTTTTTGCCGTTGCAAGGTAGCGTTTAGCATTCACCTCATCTCCTGCCATTTTTGCAATATCAGCGGCGGTAATTAAACCGGCAACAACAGCAGCGGTGGTTGATGGCGAATACCCTTCTTGCTCTTCCCAACGTTCTTGTTGAGTCGCAGGTGGGGTTATTTGCATGTCGTTCCATCGGATTTTAGCGCGCCCACCGTCTACCAAAAAGTCAGCGGCCGGTTTTAACATGCGGGTATACCAATCAGTTAGCTCAGCATCACTTAATACACCAGCTTGATGAAGCTTCCACGCTAGCATGAGTGGCATTGCTGTTTGGTCTAGCTGTACGCCTACCCATTCAAGTTCGCCATCTACGTGTGTTTTTTGTAAAAACCACCCTGTGTCGCCTTTGTTGCCCGGGGTTTTGCTGTTTACTTGTACTTTTTCAAGGTATTCAAATGCGGTTTTGGCTGTTGCGGTATCGCCCATTGCCATAAATGCCATGGCAACTTGATAAAAGTCGCGTACCCATACTGCTTTATAACCAGTCGAGCCCGTTTTCGCCGATACGGTTTCGCCCCATGGGTTAGATAAAGAGGCAATAAGTGCCCCGGCATGGGTTTTGTCTTCTTGGGCTTTTAACACCATAGCACTGGTATAAAGTAATTTACCGTTATCAGCGGTTTGCTCGCTCATGCTAGTCAGTGGTGCAAGGCTTTGCAGGTAGTCTTGCCAACCAAGGGCTTCGCCTTCACCATTGTAATTATCAAGCACAGCTTGGTAACCTTTGGCTAGCGTAGCGTGGCCTTCTTTAAAGCTTGCTTGCTGGTTGTTGCCAAAGCTTAGGCTTAAATCGAATTGACTGTTTTTACCAATTTCACCTAGCTCTGCTAATAAACTAACATTCCCCGATTGTTCACCGGTAGTTTTATAAACACGGGTAAGCTGCTGAGTTGTTTTAAGCTGGCTTAAACCATCACTCACGCCCGTAAAACCGACACTTGTTTGTTTAAATGGCTTTGCACCTTGCAATGACAAATAATTATCGCCCTGCCACGCTACCAACCCTTGCTCGGTGGTTTTTGCAAAGTCATCTAAGCCGTTGTTGTTTATATACGGGTTAACTGTTACATATGCTTTTACACCGTCAAGCTGGGTATTAAAAATACTGCGTACAAATAAGCTTTGACCGTCTGGATCGGTAAATATATGTTTTTCGAGGCTAAAGCGACCTTGCTTATCTTTGCTTACTACTTTGTATGCTAATGATAACGGGCGGCCTTTATCGTCTTTGTATAAGTAATCAATGGTAACGTCTAAATCGTCAGCTTCAGTGACTGTAAAATCTTTTCCGACTACAACAAATTGCATGTCTTTAATTTGCGCTTGATGAATAAGCCCGAACATGGTTTCGGTGATCATCCCTTTGGCAATCGAAAACCATACTTTTGACACTTTACCTGTAGGTGCTTCGTTACTGTAATGGCCATTTTGGTATTGCTCAAAAGACGTGCCTATCCCAGTTTTGCCTGCGTATGCCCAAAATGGGGCTTCGCCTGGTGCGCCTGGCGCACTCACTGATGTTTGCGCTACTGCACTGGTTTGCGTATTTTGCACACCACAACCTACAAGGCCTGCGGCCAATATTGTCGCGGTAATTAGATTATATTTTTTCATTTTAGCCCCTTAAATTAAGACTGTTTAACACGCAGTACAGCAACCGCTGCAAGTACAAAAGACACAGCACCTAGCATCAATGCGTAAATAGGTTGATTTTGGAAAAAGTGACGGAGTATCAGGCCAAGTACACTGGCGGCTAATAATTGTGGGATCACAATAAAAAAGTTAAATATTCCCATATACACACCCATTTTATGACTCGGTACTGAGGTACTTAACATGGCGTAAGGCAACGACAATATAGACGCCCACGCAAAACCAATACCTATCATTGGCCAAATAAGTAAGCTCGGATCTTTTATAAACATAAAGCTCGCTAAACCTAAGGCACCTAAAATAAGGTTAAGTGCATGCGCTAGTTTTAAACCAACACGCTTAACGATGATCGGGATACATAAAGCCGCCAATGCAGCAAAACCGTTGTAAGCCGCAAATAAAATACCCACCCAGTCTGCACCATTGTTATACGCCGCTGAACTTGTGTCACTGCTACCATAATGAAAACTGGTTACCGCTGAGGTGGTGTAAATCCACATGGCAAATAAGGCAAACCAGCTAAAAAACTGTACCCAAGCAAGTTGTTTCATCGCCTCTGGCATGGTGAATACATCGTTAACGACTTGGTAAAAGCCACCGCTGGTGTGGTTTTTTGCCTGTAGTGCGGCTGCAATAAATTGAATAACGCCAAAACTCACTAAGCCAGCTGCTAATAGGTACAGCTCTTTTTCTAGGTTTAATCCCGTGACTAAACCAAGTACGGCAAGCCCTAACACGGTAAATACACTGCCGCCTTTACTAAAGTTAATTTGTGCACAAACCGTCTGTTCGACTTTAGCTTGCTCTTGTTGATTAAATGCGGCCAATTCTTCAGGTGAATATTCTTTGGTGGTTATAATTGTCCAGCCTACTGCGACCAGCAATACAACTGCACCAAAGTAAAATGAGTACTTTACTGAATCAGGAATTTGCCCTGCAGCGGCGGTGTTGGCAATATCAAACCAGTTCGTCATCATCCAAGGGAGTGCAGAAGCAACCACGGCGCCTACGCCTATAAAAAAGCTTTGCATTGCATAGCCAGTAGCACGCTGTTTGTTTGGTAGGTTATCGCCTACAAGGGCGCGAAATGGTTCCATGGTGACGTTAATCGATGCATCCATGATCCATAACATGCCCGCTGCAATCCAAAGTGTTGGTGAGTTTGGCATAATAAATAACGATAATGTGGTTAAAATAGCGCCGTATAAAAAAAACGGACGACGGCGACCTAATTTGCCCCACGTCTTATCACTCCAATAACCAATAATTGGCTGTACAATTAAACCGGTAAGTGGTGCTGCTACCCACAAAATAGGAATATCGTCTACATTCGCCCCAAGGGTTTGAAAAATCCGACTTACGTTACCGTTTTGCAGTGCAAAGCCAAATTGAATGCCTAAAAAGCCAAAGCACATGTTCCATATTTGCCAAAAGCTTAAGGTTGGTTTGTTATTATAATTCATGGTCAGCCTTATTTGTTAAAACGGCACTACTGAGTGCATCAAGGGTCAGCGTAAAGGTTGTATTTTGTTTCTCATCGCTCACCAAAATACCGTTATGCGACTCTAATAGATCGTAAAGCGTTGAGTTTGGTTTGAGCATTGTTGCTTGATTGGGCGTGAGCGTAATAGTGACTGTTTGCGCTTGCTGACTAAAGTTACTCAGCACCCATAATGATTGCTGTCCTAGGGTGCGTACAAAACCTACCACTCTATTACTGCCTGTTACCAACAAGGGTGCCATATCGCCGGCAACAATCGCTGGTAAATCGTTAAGTGCCATAATTGAAATGTAATATTGGCGTAATTGCGCTTGTTCAGTTGTTAACTGACCGCCATCAAATTTACCGTTGTTCATCCACGCTTGGTGAGCAGGAACACCAATATAGTCAAAAATACTGGTGCGAGTCGGGCTACCAAACCCCGCGTTTTCTGAGCCATCTTCACCGACATCTTGACCAAAATAAAGCAAGCTTGGCGAGCGACTGATTAGGTGAGAGACCAGCATTGCTGGCTTGCCCAATGCGGCATCGCCGGCAAAATCAGGACTTGCGATACGTTGCTCGTCATGGTTTTCTAAAAAGTGCAGCATATGTTGCTCTATGTCAGCCACTTTTTGCTGAGCATTAAAAATACTACTTGCGGCTTGCTTGCCTTGCATTATGGCTTTTAAGGTGTCGTAAAAGCCTACTTTGTCATACAAGTAATCCATTTTACCTTGGTGAATATAAGTTCGGTACATCAATGGGTTGTACACTTCTGCAAGTAAAAACGCATCGGGTTTATGCATTTTTATCGATGAATTTAAAAAGCTCCAAAATTCAACCGGCACCATTTCAGCCATATCATAGCGAAAGCCATCCACGCCTTTATCTAACCAATAAAGCGCAATATTTCTAAATTTATACCAGCTATTAGGTAACTCTTTATCTTGCCAAAAGGCGTAATGAGCGCGGTAGTCTTGGTGTTCTAGCGCCTTAGGTAAAGTTGGAAAATCTAGGCTACCATCGGGTTTAACGCCGTAGTTTACTTTTACTGTTTCGTACCAGTCGTTTATATCAGGCTGTGGAGAGCGTGCACCGTTTCCTGTCCATTTAGCCGGTGTTTCATTAAATTTACCATCAGCTAAGGGATGAGAATTTCCGCCAAGCACTTGATAACTGTCGCTCGAAGGCACTTGAAATGACTCACCAGGTACATAATAAAAGTTATTATTAACATCATAGTCTTTGCTGGTATCGTCTTGTTCACCAAAGTCTTTAACGCCATTAGGCTTAGCCGTTGAGTGGTAATCACGTGCAACGTGATTGGGCACAATGTCTATTATCACTTTCATATCATGATCGTGGGTACGTTCAATAAGCGCGCTAAACTCTTCGATTCTGTTCGTTACATTTACCGCCAAATCAGGATTTACATCGTAATAATCTTTAATTGCATAGGGCGAGCCTGCACGCCCTTTAACCACATCTGGATCATCCTGACTAATACCATATTCGGTGTAATCACCCACTAAGGCATGATGTAAAACGCCGGTATACCACACATGCGTAGTACCCAACTCTTTAATACCTTTAAGCGCAGCATCGTTAAAATCAGCAAACTTACCCACGCCATTTTGCTCTTTAGTACCCCACGGAATATTAGCTGTTTGCGTATTACCAAATAAACGAGTAAACACTTGATAAACAACTGGCTTTACAGGCTCTGTCTTATTTACAACCGTTTTTGCTTGCGTGCTTTCATTATCATCACTGCAGCCTTGCACAACTAATGTGCTTAATAGCAGCAAGGGTATGTAAAATCTTTTTTTCATTGTGTGTGTCATTTTTATTTCAGTGTTGTCATTGGTTTATACTAAAGCTAACTGTAGTTTGGTTACAGTTGCTGCATACGTATTCACAGCTATATTCAGACCCTGTTAACCCAAAAATTAAACTGCCAGCATGAAACTTTTTTTGGGGCTTACTTTGGTTTTAAACTACTTAAAAATACGGTGTGACTTGGCAGTTGCTCTACCGTTGAATTTATTAATGTTTTTAAATTACTAAATAACTCGGCTAATTGCTCATTGGTTAATGAATCTGCTAGTGCACCGTAATCATCGGGTAATAGGCCTTGACCTATCATGACTTGTTGCCATGCCACTTCGGCAAATAACTCGTCGTTTTCGCGCACTACTTTGCCTGTTTGTTTAAATAAATCCATTTTATGCGCTAACGATTGCGGAATTTCCATTTGCTTACATTGACGCCAAAATGGAGTATCTTCCCGCTCAGTTAGCTTATAGTGCAAAATAATGAAGTCACGAATATGCTCGATTTCGGTGATGCTTTGCTTATTAAATTCTGTTACTAACGCATCACTAACCCCATGGCGAGGAAATAACTTAATTAAACGCGTCACAGCACTTTGTATTAGGTGAATACTGGTTGATTCAAGTGGCTCTAAAAACCCACTCGATAAGCCAATGGCAACGACGTTTTTATGCCACTGTTTTAAACGACGACCCGTTTTAAACTTAATTAATCGGGGTTCAGTAATAGGCTCTGCAGGAAGATTATTGAGTAATAATTGTTTTGCGTCGTCATCAGATATATGGCGGCTACAATATACTAAGCCATTCCCCATTCTGTGCTGTAATGGAATTTGCCACTGCCAACCGGCACTGTGCGCAATTGAACGTGTATAAGGTTTTAATTCATCATTTGATGCTGTTTGTACTGCAATGGCGCTATCGCAGGGTAAGTAGTGCGACCAATCTACATATCCAGTATTGAGTGTTTGCTCAATCAGTAAGGCACGCAGACCCGTACAATCTAAAAATAAATCGCCACTGATACTGCTGCCATCATCAAGGGTTAGGCTCTGAATATTGCCACTGGTTGGGCACTGCATGACCTCATTAATTTTAGCATCTAGATGTTTTACCCCCCGCTCTGTGGCTAAGTGCTTTAAAAACTCAGCATACAAACTGGCGTCAAAATGATACGCGTAGCTTAATCCTGGCAACGACGTATTAGAAATGGTATTCAGTGGAGCAAATTTATTGTTTTTCGCAGCCTGATAATTTAATGAAAAATCCCAAAAATCATCTTTGCACCCTTGCGTTTGGCCTTTAAGCCAAAAATTATAAAAGTCACAAAAAGGGAAGTTTTTACCCAAAGTGCCAAACGCATGCATATAACTGTGTGCTGAGCTTTTCCAGTTTTCAAACTCAATACCAAGCTTAATCGTCGCGTTAGTGGCATTTATAAAGTGTTGTTCATTGATACCCAATGCATTATTTAGCTGCATTATAGGGGGTATAGTGGCTTCCCCTACGCCCACTGTGCCAATGTGAGTTGATTCTATTAGGGTAATATTAATTACTTTACCTAATACTTTATTTAACAGTGCAGCGGCTATCCATCCAGCTGTACCACCGCCTGCAATGACGACGTGTTTTATTGGCTTCATATTATTGCTCACTTTTTTAAATCAGAATTTAAAAAGTTTGATAAAACTTAGGTAAGGTAGTTATAAAAAAGCCCTTGTAAAACTAATTACAAGGGCTAATAACTTAACTAAATTTCAGTTAAAGCTTGTAGCTAAATCCAAGAATAAAGTTACGCCCATAATCTTGGTAATCACGCACTTGTAAAGCATTATCACCACTTAGTGTTGTAAATGGTTCTTCAGTGATATTTTGTACTTGGAATGTCACATTTAAGCCATCTAAGCTCTCAACACCTGCTTCGCCAAAATCGTAACCAACTTGTACGTCCCAAATTGTTTCACCTAAGATATTCACTTGCTGAGTTTCATAACCTGCGTTGTAAATATCACCTTTAAAGTCGCTACGCTTACGCATACTAGTACGTGCTTGGAAGCCATAGTTTTCATAATAAAAAGTTATGCTTTCAATTTTATCCGACAAACCAGGTAATTCGTATTCATTACCGTTTTGATCTTCAATATCTTGTTCAATTCCTGTATGGCTGGCAATTAAACCAAAACCTTCTAATGAATCACTAAAAATATTAAACGGTAGAGCAAGAGACAATTCATAGCCCCAAAGATCTCCACCACCGCCATTCACTTTACCTGATCCAGTACCGGTACTATTCTCTGGTATCTCACCCGTTGAAGGGTTAGCAACTCCTGACATATCAACTTCGTATACACCATCAAATATCCATTGGCTTAAGTCTTTATAAAATACAGCCGCTGAGAAGTATCCTTCTGCACTAAAGTAGTTTTCATAAGTAAAATCAAAACCCGTTGCTTCTTTTGGTTCAAGTGTAGGATTACCACCAGATACTGACCAATAGTTGCCATTCTCATCAGGACGCTCAGAATTGTAGCTCGCATTAACAGAAGCATTCATTTCATCTAGGCGGGCTCGTGAGATAGTTTTAGCGGCACCAAAACGCACAGTTTGATTTTCATCTAGCGCTAAAGATAAATTAAGACTAGGTAAAACATGACTATAATCGTGTGACACATTGTTAGGAACGGCGTCAACTAGACCAGTCACGTCATTCGGCACAGCCGCAAAACCTTGCGAAGATTGCTCAGTTCTAACATAGCGAACACCAAAGTTACCTGTTAATGGTAGTTCACCTACTTCAGCATTAATATCAGCTTGAACAAAAAACGCCGTAACTTTTTCTTGAACTGTGTACGACTGCGTAGTGTGTTTTATATCCGTTAAACTTTCTTGAATTGAGTCATAATATCCATCGTCAACTAGTGCACGGGTATCATAGGCAATCATATCCCCCATACCGATAAAGCCTAAGCTAGCTGTTCCGAGGCGATATTGATCTGGAACGACAAGCGTACCAGGATTATCTAATGAGAAATCGCTTAATGTTAAGTAATACCCTTCAGACTTTTTACTCTTCTCGCGGTCGCGATATGACATACCAAAACTTACTTTGCTTAAGTAATCGTTTTCTAATAGCTTGCTTGCTGCTAGTTTTAAAGTATGTAGTTCATCATTAACTTCAGGTGCATTAATAAAGCCATCTTGTGCGGTGTTTTGATAAGCCGTATCATTTAAGCCGTACTTATTATTTAGCGCTGAGCTGGTTCCCCATGACAAAGGACCACCTAACTGAATTAAAGCATAATCACTATAATCTAACTCGTGGCTAAATTTGGCGCCGGTATTGCCGCCATCAAGTGAGTAACCAATGTTGTCAGCAATACCGTTTGCATCGCCACGGCCTGTGCCAGAATAACTTTGTAAGCTCCAGTCCTTACGCTCAACTTCAGATAAGCTCGCATCAAACTCTACCGACCATGAATCGTCAATGTCATATTTAGTATTAAATCCAAATTGCGTTAATTCAGCATCACGTTCTTCAACATCATTGCGAACTACAACGCGTTGACCTTGCGTTGTTGCACTGGTGATAAAGCCAGACTGTTCATCTACAGTAACACTATTCGGGTCGATGCTACCTTGACCCCAGGCGAAAGGTACTTCAATACCACGTAAGATTTTTTCATCGTTAAAATCTACATATAACGCATCAAACGTCATGTTTAGACGATCATTTGGTGCAGCTTCCACTACTAGCATCGCTGAATCACGTTCAAGTGTTGATGAACGTACGAATGGTTTAGCGCCGCCTAAGATTGAATAATTCTGTCCATCAACGTCGAATTCAGGGTATCCCCAAGAATTCCAGCGTTTTTCTTGATTTGGTGAGCTCATTGTGTTGTAAGCAAATGCAACACCTATAGTGTCATCTGCAAACTGATCAATGTATGAAACCGTGCCACGAAAGCCTTTATCATCACCATCAGGGTTTAGCTTATCAAAACCTGACTGCTCTAACTGACCATTAAACATGATCACGCGCTCGCCTTTACTTAAAGGCTTTACCGTTTGCATGTCGATTACACCGGCAATACCTTCTGCTTCAATGCTAGCACTTGGTGTTTTATAAACGGTTACGCCGCTCATTATTTCTGATGGGTAAAGGTCAAACTCAACACCACGGTTGTCACCAATCGATACTTGCTCACGACCATTAAATGTGGTTGCGCTTTCGTTTTCGCTAAAACCACGAACACTTACACGACTAGCACGGCCATCAAGACGCTGGGCTGTTAAACCAGGTAAGCGTGCAATTGACTCAGCAATAGATGTATCTGGAAGTTTACCAATGTCTTCTGCAGAAATTGACTCAACCACCTGTGTTGAAAAACGCTTAGTATTAATTGATTCAACAACACTACCGCGAAAACCTTTTACTTCGATGATTTCTACATCATCATTTTTTATTGTTTCTTCTTGTGCCGCAGTGGTGGCAAAGCTTGATAGTCCGGCAGCAGTTAATGCTAGCGTTAGTATACTTGGTTTGAACATAGCCATAATGTTTTCCCGTTACCCATAATGTGATACCCGCTTACTTGCTTAAGTGATAGTTAAGCCTGCGAGCTTATTTTGTTGTCAGGATGAATATTAACGCTCGTATTATTTTATTAACAACTTTATGCATACGTATTCAAAGTTACACCACACGCATTAAGTTAACATTAAATTTACACACTATTTTATAAGTGACTGTTTTATTATGAGTTATTTTAGTGCAATTAGCATTTATAGCTTTAATGATAGTCATTATTTATTTTTTGATAAAATAAGTGTGTCATTAAACATAAATAAAGTGACACGACGCTATTTTATTTTCTAATTTATTATTATGGAGAACATTTATTTATGTACAATTGGTAAGACCAATATTAATAATCACCAATTTAGTGCACCCCCTTATTTTTAAGCACCTAAATAACGCAAACAATAAATTAACAATTTAACAAACCAAATTGGTAAAGGGATATTCAATAAACCGGCGTTAAAATCGATGAAATAAGCGATTGATTTAACCTCTTTTAATGGCCTTAAAACGGTGCATACGTATGCAGACTTTTTACAGTATGACGGGCTTCAAGTATGCTTTTTCAAATAAACGAGGATTAACACCTCTAAAAAAGAACAACACAAAGACAGTGTGAAAACGGAGAAAGGCATGGCCCAAAAGCAATGGTATAAAGGTGCGGTTATTTATCAGGTTTATCCGCGTAGCTTTCAAGATAGCAACAACGATGGCATTGGTGACTTAAAAGGGATAATTAATCGCATTGATTACATTAAAAGCTTAGGGGTGGATGCTATCTGGATCTCACCTTTCTTTAAATCACCTATGAAAGATTTTGGTTATGATATTAGCGACTATCGCGATATCGACCCGCTTTTTGGTAACTTAGATGATTTTGATGAGCTCATTGCGCAAGCACATCAACGCGATATTAAAATTATTATAGACCAAGTGCTTAGTCACACCTCAGATCAACACCAATGGTTTATTGATAGCCGTGAAGATTTAACCAACGATAAAGCTGATTGGTATGTGTGGGCTGATGCTAAAGAAGACGGAACAGCACCAAACAACTGGTTGTCTATTTTTGGTGGCGGTGCATGGCAATGGGAGCCGCGTCGTGGACAATACTACTTACATAACTTTTTCACGGAACAGCCTGATCTTAACTTTCATAACCCTGATGTTCGCCAAGCTGTACTAGACAATGTTGAGTTTTGGCTTAAAAAAGGCGTTGATGGTTTTAGGTTAGATGCAATTAACTTTTGTTACCATGACGCACAGCTTCGTGATAATCCTGCAAAACCAAAAGAAAAGCGTCAGGGCCGTGGTTTTAGTGAAGACAATCCGTATGCTTTTCAGTATCACTACTACAATAATACGCAGCCTGAAAATATTGAGTTTATGCGTGATATTCGCACCTTGCTCAATAAATACCCAGGAACCGTGTCACTGGGTGAAATTTCATCTGAAGATTCATTAGCCACCATGGCAGAATACACCCAAGGCGGCGATAAACTGCACATGGGTTACAGCTTTGAGCTACTAACTGATGACTACTCGAGTGAATATATAAGAAACACCGTTACTACACTTGAACAACGTATGACTGAAGGCTGGCCTTGCTGGGCATTTAGTAACCATGACGTAGAGCGCGTTGCAAGTCGTTGGAGCGAAACGGGTGAAGTAAACCCTGCGCAATGTAAGATGTTAACCGCCCTATTGGCCTCGTTACGTGGTAGCGTGTGTATGTACCAAGGTGAAGAGCTCGGGCTCGGTGAAGCAAGCGTTGCGTTTGAAGATTTACAAGACCCATACGGCATTACGTTTTGGCCAAACTTTAAAGGCCGTGATGGTTGTCGTACCCCAATGCCTTGGGAAAACCTTGATAGCTCACATGCAAATGCTCACAATGCGGGCTTTAGTGAAGTAAAACCGTGGTTACCTGTTGATCAACAACATAGGCTGCAAGCAGTTGCTGAACAAGAGAATGATTCAAACTCAATATTAAATGCGTACCGTGAATTTATGGCATGGCGTAAAAACCAGCCGGTATTACTTGAAGGTGATATTGAGTTTTTACAAACCGAAGAGCCAATCTTAGCGTTTTACCGTACTCTAAACGATGAAAAAATGTTGTGTGTATTCAATTTGAGTGCTTCACAAGCAAAACTTACTATTAATGCAAGTGTTGAAAATGAACATAACGACCTTTCTCATCACAACGCAAAGCTTGATAATGAAACACTGACAGTTGAGCCATTTGGTTGTTATTACGCCCACTGCAGTTAATATTTACATTATTATAAAAAACCCGAGCACTGCTCGGGTTTTTTTAGCATTTTTTAATGGCTAATTGTTTTACTATTTAAGTAATCAGTAAATGCAAACAGTACACCCGACACAACAAAGGTAACGTGTATCAGCACTTTCCAGAGTAAGTCATCATTTGAATGAGAGGC
>NZ_JASDDA010000042.1:0-34248 GCF_030407645.1 Pseudoalteromonas sp. APC 3495
AATAGCGAATTTTTTGCCTAGCTATCACCCCGTTTTTCCTGCCTCAAAATAGACCGCTTAATTAAGCGAATTGGTATAAGATTTTAGGTAAAGCAGCTCGGTGTAAATTTAACACTGTCACTTGGGTTGAGTTTTATCGCACTTAGAGGGTAAAGCATGAAGGTTCTACACTTACCTTATGCATTGGTGCTTTGTAGCAACGATCGTTGAGTTCTCAATTACTGTAATGCTGCAGGTTTCAGGTTTTAATGAGTGAAGTTTGGCGTTCCTGTTGTTGTCTTCACGAAGTTTAAAGCAGCATTGATACCGCTGCTTAAAAATTAACGAGGCTATTTTAAGGCTTGTTTATCGTTATTTAAGTTGGAACGTTGTTATAATAGGTAATAATTAAATAGTCAGTAGCGCAGAGAGTCCAATGGAACTTGAACAAGATAGCAATTTAACACTTCCTTTATTTATTCTAGATGAAACACTAAGTACCCGTGACTTAGCGCAGCCTGACTTGGAAATTTCAGTTATCTTAAGTGATGAGCTGCTTACTCAACTATGCCAGAACCCCAGTGCTGACAGTAGTATAGGCATTAGCATTGCAGACTATGAGTTGAATATCATCAATTCAAGCTTTGCTACCATAGCGCAAAGCGAGCATGACGCTCAATTAACCATAACACAGGGCCCTCTATTAAGCGCTGTGGTGACTACTGTTGAAAACCTAACATTCGTATCACCACAAATCGATATGATGCCTACGTTCGATTTAGGTGATGAGACTGAATAATGAAAAAAAATATTATAGGTACTTTTGTACTGATTATCTTAAGTGGTTGTGCTTACTTAGGTAATGCACATTACAATGAATTATTCGGTCCTGAGCAAACACAAGATCGTATGGTTGCTCATAATAGCGGTGCTGGGGCTGAGTTTTTACAGCAAGTAAAGCCTGTACTCGATAACCGCTGCGTGGTTTGTCATGGCTGTTATGATGCGCCTTGCCAATTAAAACTCTCTTCTCCTGAAGGTATCGACAGAGGCCTCAGTAAAGAGTTGGTTTACGATGGTACTCGGTTGTTAGCCTCAACGCCGAGCCGATTATTATTTGATGCAACCACGACTGAGCAATGGCGTGATAAAGAATTTAGCCCGGTATTAAACGAGCGAGCACAAACTGAAGAAGCCAATTTAGCGGGTAGTGTGTTATTTAATACGCTGGTATTAAAGCAAAGTTCACCCTTGCCAGAAGATGAAGTATTAGATGAACGTTTTGATTTTTCACTTAGCCGCAACCAAAGTTGTGCGACGATGGGTGAGTTTGACCAATTAGCGGATGAGCAACCGCATGCGGGTATGCCTTATGGCTTGCCTGGAGTGACTGCTGCTGAATTTCAGCACTTACAAAACTGGATTAAAAAAGGCGGGAAAATGGCGCACATCAAGCCGCCATCAGCTGCTGAGCTTGCGCAAGTAAAAAACTGGGAAGCATTTTTAAATCAAGATGGTTTGAAGTACCAATTATCAGCGCGCTATATTTATGAGCATTGGTTTTTAGCACACATCTACTTTAGTGATGCACAATCACCTAACTTTTTTAAGTTGGTACGCTCAAGTACTCCCCCTGGTGAAGACATTAAATTAATAAGTTCTCGTCGCCCTTACGATAATCCAAACGTTGAGCGTGTTTATTATCGACTGCTTCACGACCGTTCTACTATTTTATCAAAAACGCATTTACCGCTTAAACTTAATGATGAAAAGTTGGCACGTATTTACCAGCAATTTATTGCGCCAAATTACACTGTATCTAGTTTACCAAGCTATGAGCCTACCCTTGCATCAAACCCGTTTAAAACGTTTGAAGCACTGCCTATAGATGCAAAATATCAATTTATGCTCGATGAAGCTGAGCTAATTATTATGGGCTTTATTAAAGGCCCTGTTTGTCGTGGTCAAATAGCACTCAATGTGATTAATGATCATTTTTGGGTGGCGTTTGCTGATCCTAAAAAGGTAGCGACTCCGGCGGTAGGTAAAATGCTGGTGCAACATGAGGATGCATTAGAGTTGCCCGCAGCAGAGGAAAGTAATGCGTTACCGATTTCTAATTGGGTCAAATACTCGGTTCGCGAAAAACGTTACTTAAAAGCCAAGGTAGAGCTTGCTAATAATCTGTTCAAAAACGGCGAGCATTTAACCACCGACTTATTGTGGAAAGGGGATGGGCACAATCAAAATGCGGCACTGACTATTTTTCGACACTTTGATAGTGCAACTGTAGTTAAAGGCTTTATTGGCCAACAACCTAAAACTATGTGGGTGCTTGATTACGCGCTGTTTGAGCGTATTCATTACTTGTTAGTTGCGGGCTTTGATGTGTATGGCAATATTGGCCATCAATTAATAACGCGCTTATACATGGACTTTTTACGTTTAGAAGGTGAGCACAACTTTTTAGCTTTGTTACCTGAAACTCAGCGAGAGACAATTAAACAGAGTTGGTATCGAAAATCACCACCTAGTTTGTCGACCTTTTTTGAAAACAATCGTGAGTTTAGTCAACCCAGCGGTATTAACTATCAAACAGATGAACCGCAATCAGAGCTATATGGCTTAATTAAAGAGGCATTAGAGCCCGTTTTAAGTCCTCGTTATGACTATAAAAAAGTACCCGCACCATTAAGTGCGATTAATACCATGCCTGCTAAAGCAGTTAACTTACTGCCACAGCTATCGTATGTGCTAGTGAAAGAGCAGGATGGCCACACAGGCTATACGATTATTCACCATAACGCGCACTATAATATTTCGAGTCTACTAAACGAAGATGGACAGCGCGCCTATGAAGAAGATACGGTGACAATTGTTCCGGGCTTTATTGGTGATTACCCTTCTGCAATTTGGTATTTAAATAACGCCCAACAGGTTTCGGCCTTTGCCGAACAGTTACCGCTAATGCAAGTGGAAGCTGATTATCGCGCTTTAAAGTCTGAGTTTGCGATTCGTCGAACTCACCCGCAATTTTGGCAATACAGCGATATTTTACATCAGGTTGCCCGCCAGTATCGAGGTGTTGAATTTGGTATGTTTGATTATAATCGACTAGAAAATCGTTAGGTACACGCTAAACGGTTACAAGAGCCCAGCTTAACTAGCTGGGTTTTTTATATTTAATAATTTAGTAATTAGTTTGCTAAGCTTAGGCTACAGTTAAAACAAAAAAAGTAACCTAGTTTATGTTCAACATTGTTAAGAGTATTCGCAAACGTTACCGTTGGGCTTTAGTTGCTATTGCCTTATTGGTCAGCGTATCTGCATTACTGATGCAATACTTCTTTTCAGTGCAAAAATACGATGCAAAAATTATCAATATAGCTGGCAAGCAACGTATGCTTTCGCAAAAAATAGCTTGGCATAGCAATGCATTAATTAATCAAACGGATAATCACGCACAACATCTTCAATCGTTAAAACACTCCCTTGAGTTATTTGAACAAGCCCATGAATATTTACTCACTAAAGATGAACAAGGTGACGCAGTTTATCTAAATACACCTTTATTTGATTTATATTATGCCCCCCCAAGCAACTTAGATGCAGAAGTGTTGGCCTTTATAACGCAAGCTAAAAATTTGGTTTCTCAAAAGGAGCCTATTAATTTGGCTTCGTTTTCCGTGAGCGAAGTTGAAGCATTACTTAAAAAATTAGACACTGCGGTGAGCTTATTTGAGCAACAAGCGGTAAAAAAGGTTGATTGGATCTCTAGTATTGAACTGCTTTGTTGGTTTTTTACTCTGGCATTATTGTTTTTAGAACTTAGATTTGTGTTTATGCCGATGGAAAAACGAGTTCTGCAGACCTTACAAAAGTATCAACAACAAAAAGAATTTGCAGAGCAGGTAAGTAATAACAAAGAGCACTTTATTGCACGAGCCAGTCATGAATTTAGAACCCCATTACAGGGGTTAATTACCTCGATCGATGAGCTAAAAATTCCCACTTCACAGCAGGATATACAACGCCAAGCTCGGTATTGCTCGGCGAGGTTGTTGGCGATGTTAGATGAATTACAAGATTTACAAGCGCTGAGTTTAAATCGTTGGTCGTTAAACCCGACCTCTGACAACTTACTAACCACCATAAATAAAGTGTTAGTTGTGTATGAATATGGTTGTACTGAAAAAGGGTTAAAGTTAATTAGAGAGTTAGCAGCGAGCTTAGACTGCGCGGTGATTGTAGATCATGCACGCTTACAACAAATAGTTAATGAGCTACTTAGTAATGCATTAAAGTTTACAGAGCAAGGAAAGGTGAAAGTCAACGCTACGCTCAACAATAACCAACTATCGCTGAGCGTCGAGGACACCGGCTGTGGCTTTGATCACCTTATCGAGCAATTAGAATTAGACAGCACTGAGCAAAGTAACCATTTTCAAGGACTCAGAACAGGCCTTACCCGTGTACAATATATTGTTGACGCCTTAAAGGGTGAAATTCGTTTTGAAAATAATCGTCAGCAAGGGGCATCTGTATTTTTAACATTACCATTAGAGATGGATACTACTTTAAGCAAGTCATCGTCAATTCCTGATAACTTACATTGTTTAGTCGTTGAAGATAACCCACTTAATATGCTGGTACTCACTAAGCTATTAACCGCATTGAACATACACGCTGAATGCGCTGAGAATGGCAAAATAGCGTGTGAAATGGTCGCCAAAAAATCTTATGACGTCATCTTTATGGATTTAAATATGCCGATTATGGATGGGTTTGAAGCCACTAAAATCTTGCATGATAACGATAAAACACTGCCGATTATTGTGGTTACCGCAAACACCTCTGATAGTGATCTTGCTCGCGCTAAAGCTTGTGGAGCAATAGGTCATATTCATAAACCCATAGATCAGCAAAGCATAATCGCGGCGCTAAACGATGCTTTTCTACCTGAGGTTGATTAAATCTCACTTGCTTAATTATTCCTTATTACGTTAGTTTGAGTTTTTAGCTCTGTTATGGGATCTAACGTGCGCTCAATTTTACTACAGCAATTTAGTGGTTATTTATCTACCGATGACAGTGTTCGGTATTATATCGACGATTTAACTTGGCAAGTAAAGCAGGGTGAACATTGGGTCTTACTCGGGGGTAATGGTGCTGGAAAATCAGCACTCGCAGCAGCGTTAATTGGTGAAGCAAAACAACAAAGCGGGCAACGTCATAGTACCTTTAACAAGCTACAATTAGTGTCAAGTGATCTACAAAAGCAGTTACTTAACACGCATCGTAAAAGTGAAAAGCCACAAAAAGTAACGGACATGCTCTTTGCTGAGCCTCAAATAAATAGCGATTTATGCCAACAGTTAATCACCGCTTTTAATTTTGATGCCTTACTTAATCGTGATTTTACTGATTTATCTACTGGCGAAACGCGTAAATTATTATTAATTAAAGCGCTATCTGCTAACAGTGATTTAGTCGTGCTTGATGAACCATTTGATGGCTTAGACTCTGAATCGGTTGGGCAGCTAAACCGCCTATTACAGCAGTTGAGCGCACAAACCTGCTTTGTGTTTGTGCTAAACCGTGTTGACGAAATTCCAGCGTTTGTTGATCACTTTGCTTATGTGAATAATGGTCGTTTACAACATAGCTTGGCAAAACCGTGTGCAGCAAAACGAGCGGATTTATTCAAATTACTTCATTTAGAGCATACATCATTAAGTATTCCCGATGCGCCTGAGCGCTGCTTTAAATCAGCGACAAACACGCCACTCGTTAAGCTCACTAATGTTCATGTGCGTTACAGCGAACAAACAATTTTTAAAAATTTAAACTGGACGATTAACCAATATCAGCACTGGCAACTTACCGGGAAAAATGGCTCAGGTAAAACCTGTTTATTAAATTTAATTACAGGTGATAACTCTCAATGCTATAACAATGAGATTGAAGTGTTTGGTTTTAAGCGTGGCACAGGGGAGAGTATTTGGGATATAAAACAGCACATTGGTTATATTTCAAATACGCTACATTTGCAGTATCGAGTGAGTATTTCGGCGCTTAATACTATTATTTCAGGGTTTTTCGATAGCATTGGTTTATATCAACAAGCCAGTGAGTTACAAACGCGTTTAGCTAAAGAGTGGTTGGCACTAATTGGTTTAAGTGACAAAACAAATAGCGCTTTTACCCAGCTATCGTATGGCGATCAGCGACTATTACTGATTGTGCGCGCAATGGTTAAACATCCTGCTTTGCTTATTTTAGATGAGCCATGTTTAGGGCTTGATGAGGCAAATCGTCAACGCGTTTTACTGCTGATTGAAAAGGTGTGTGCTGCAAAAACGAGTACCGTTATTTATGTAAACCATCATGCAGCAGATACCATTAAAGGGATTGAACACACCTTAAAAATGGAAGATTTTAAACCGGCTCACTATGGGCAACATGCTGCTCATAGTGAGACGCTTATGTAAGCTTGTTTATAACTGAGTAACCTTAAACCCTTGGTCGCGAAGTTGTTTAATTAAACCATGCTGCTCAACTAAGTGCAGAGCACCTACCGCAATAAACACCTTGCCTTGTTCAAGTTTAGGCGTGAGTTGAGTGACCCAATTATTATTGCGCTCAATCAGCATCACTTGCTCGCTTTGTTGACCGTATTGGCTGTCATCAAAACTGGTGTGGTAATAGCTGGTTAGGGTTTGCATATCGCCCTTTTTCCATGCATCCACTAGGGTGATAAAGTAGGTATTAATATCGCTTAGTTGCTCAAAAGTTTCTGCCATCATGGCATTGCTTAATGACTCTAAGCCATTAAACATCTGTAGTTGTTGCTCTATGGTTTCAAGCTCCGCAATGTTAATACTGTGCTTTTGCGCGTACTCGAGTATTTGCTTATCGATGCCGTTTTTATCTGAATAGCCCGCGTTTTGAAACTCAATTTGCATCATGGTCAACATGACAGCCCAAGGTTTAAAACTGTTGAACATGGCAATATCAATCGATTTTTTAGCAAAGTAGTCTTTGAGGAGTTGATAATTTTTTTCTGAAAGCTCGCTCTGTAGCGTACGCCCGTTAGTAAGCAGCATAAACGGCATAGAACGTTGTTGCATTTGTAATGGTGATAGTTTACTTATATCCACTTCAACAACAACTTGATTACTGTTATCCAGTGCGTGAGTCACTTTTTGTGGTAGCCCTTTCATGCTGGCATCACCCACATGCACGGTGCCAAATAAATACGAGCTAGCGCCTTGTTTTTCTATTTTGAATAGAGCCGGTGCTGCATAGCCATTGACGCTAAAGGCTAAAAGTAATAACACCATAAATAAATGACTAATACGTAATGACACGTTCATAAAATCCTATCCAAGTTTAAGTCGTTTTATAAATACTAACTTAGTTTACTTTATAGGTAACGTAAAAATGCCTGATTAATCAATCAGGCATTTTTCGGTGTTATTGATACCAATTATTGCTGTATGCCATGTTGCCATAATTAGCCAGCGCACGAGCTTGCTTGATGAGTGCGCTATCGTTATGTCTGGGGTGTAATTGCTTATTTTTATAAATATAGGTGGTTGCCGGTTTATCTGGCTGCAAAATAACAACGTTATCATTTTGCATGTAAGCAAAGTTTTTATCGTACTGCATCATTGCACGCTGCTTATTTTTGGCCACAGGGCGAGTGAGATCGTGACCAATCATTGGGTGTTCACCGCTGGCGCCAATAAGCGACAGTAAGGTGGTAGGAATATCCAGCTGACTGGCTAATTGATGATCGCGTTTGGGCTTAATACCGTTTCCAAAAATAACCGCAGGAATTCTAAAGTGATCAATAGGTACAAGGCTGGAACCAGACACGCGTGAGTCGTGATCAGCAATCACTATAAACACAGTATCGTCCCAGTAAGATGACTTTTTCGCCTTTTCAATGAATGTGCCTAGGGCATAATCTGCATATTTAGCTGCGTTATTACGGCTTTGCTTTGGTTGCTCAAACAGGGCTATTTTACCGTCCGGAAATTCATAAGGGCTATGATTAGAACTACTAAAAATCAGACTAAAAAATGGCTTTTGCTGTTGTTGTAATTTATTCAGCTCTTTATCTGCTTGAGTAAATAAATCTTCGTCAGATGCGCCCCATGAACCATTAAAGTTAATGTTATCGAAGCTTTCACTATCAACAATATCACTAAAGCCGTTACCCAAAAAGAAGCTACGCATGTTGTCAAAGTGACTTTCTCCACCATAAATAAACTGAGTATGGTAGTCCTGCTTTGCTAAAAAACTAGCCAAGGTAAAAAAGTCACGTTGTGATTTATCGAGTTTTACAACCGCGCGTGAGGGAGTCGGTGTAAAACCGGTTATAACTGCTTCAATACCGCGTACAGAGCGAGTGCCGGTAGCGTATAAGTTATCAAATCCCCAGCCCTGTTGATAAAGTGCATCTATATTAGGCGTTAAGGGTAAGCCACCTAAGGTACCTACATAACGAGCGCCCAAGCTTTCTTGCAGAATAATAACCAGGTTTTTCTTTTTACCTTGGTAGCTTGCCTGATGAAAAGTGCGGGTAGGGGCATTTGGATTATTAAATATTGCTTGAGGATTTTGCATGGTACTGCGTACTGTGGCGAGTAACTCCTCTTGAGGGACCTTGCCATAATATGCCTGACTTGATTGCTCATTGGAGAGCTGTTTTAACGCAAATGCTACGCTATATGATGAATTAAGCGTGAGGTCATTCAGCAAGTGGTCGGTCGAAAATGCCACCATAGCGGGGTTTAATGGACGATGGCCTAATGAATTTCGAGCGCCTAACAGTGTTAGGCTACATATAATAACAGCTAATAGTGATAGTTTTATTGCCCCTAGGGACGAGCGGTTTTGCCATTGCTGAGTAAGAATTTTGTTAGCAAATTTAATGGTGAAAACGAGCGCTAAAACAGCGAAGAGGACTTCGAGTTTGTAACCTGAAAAAATCATTTTAGAGACTTCTTTAGGATAAATAAGGTATTCAATAAATAGGCGATTAGGGCGTAAGTCGTATTCGTTAATAAACGTGGGTGTAATAACCTCAAAAAACACTAACATTGCAGCCATTATTACTAAATACCACTTTACGACTCCTCGAATATAAGCAGTTAATTTGAGAGCATGTGCTGCAAGTGTTAGTAACAAAGCGGGGGTTATGATGTAGCATAATGTTGCTATATCAACACGTAAACCGCCTACAAAAACAAAGTGCCAGGCGCCTTCGGTAAATACACGGCCACTTTGCCACAAACTTAAACCTAATCGCGCAAAAGTTAGCAAGCATAGGAGTGCGAAAAAAAATACCGCTAAAACCCACAATGGCCCCAGTACTTTTTTAGTGCTACTGATTAAGTCCATAGCACAGACCACCAAACTAAAATAGCAATAAGCATGGCGATAAAGACACTGGCGGATGCAATATCTTTAGCTAGGCCTGATAGTTCATGATATTCGCTACCGATGCGATCAACCACCACTTCGACTGCGGTATTGACCAACTCAGCAAATAACACAAACAATAAGCTGGCAATCAAGATTAATTTGCTACTTAAAGTAATTTCTTGCAAGCAGGCAAATACGCCTAGCAAACTAAATAAAACCAACTCTTGCTGAAAAGCAGCCTCAAATCGGCTCATCCATTTTAGGCCGTTAAATGTATGGCTTAAGGTAAAAATTAGGCGCATTAGGCCTTGGCGTTTTATAACGGTTTTATTATTCATATTTTAGTTTCGCTATGGTTAATCGTTTGACATGACGCGAGTAAATCTTCAGAGGTTTGGTAGGTTTTACTCGCAACACCGGTTAAGCTTAAAAGGGTATGAAAAATAGCATCGTGTGATTGCGCTAAAGTGCTATTTAAGTTGTTTAGACACTTGGCTGTAATGCGCTGATTATGCTTATCAGCCCAGATGTAAAGAGGCACATGGGTTTGAGCTGTTGGTGCAAATGCATAGGGAAAGCCATGTAAGTATGCGCCATTTTCACCGAGCGACTCGCCATGGTCTGACACATACAGTAATTGCTTATCAATATTAGCTGGCAGTGCCTTTAACTGTTCAATAACTTGAGCGTTGATAAAATCACTATAAGCAATTGTATTATCGTAGGTGTTAACCAGTTCTTCAGCGCTACAGTTTTGAATATCGCTGCGGTCGCAGGTTGGACTAAATTGTTTAAATTTTTCAGGGTAGCGCTTAAAGTAAGTAGGGCCATGTGAACCCATCATATGCAGCACTATAACCGTATTAGCCTGACTCAAATTGGCAAGCTTGTGCTTTAAAGGGGCTAGTAACGCTTCATCAAAACAGTATTTACCATCACATAGTTCAGATGCTTTGGTATCAATATTAATGGTAGGTACGCGCGTGCAGACGTTTTTACAGCCACTGTTATTATCAACCCACAAGACATCTGTGCCTGCTTGTTGTATCAAATCAATTACGTTTTGCTGGTTATCACTGTCTAAACGAGAAAAATTGGCATGAGTTTGCAGTGAAAACATACATGGTACTGACACTGCTGTGGCCGTGCCACACGACGATACGTTATCGAAATAAGTGACATTATGTTTTTGCGTGTATTGGTTGGTATTACGCTCATAGCCTTGGTAGGAAAAATTTTCAGCTCGAGCGGTTTCACCTACCACGATGACAGTAACTCGTGTTGTGCTTGGCGATGCTAAAGTTGGCGTGGTATCAATATTTTTAAATTCAATATCGCTATAAAGTAACTGGTCACGGGCGTATTTGTAGCCACTAGAGAGATATTGAAATGGAATAATTTCTTTTTTAAGAATACGGTTATTACGACCCGTTGCCGCGTAATCGGCGTAAAAGTTAACGACCACTAATGCAATCAGTGCAAAGCTTGCTAAAAGCAGTTTAAGACGGCTAATAACTTCTTTGTATGGACGATCGCAGTTTATTTTTATTCTACTCAAAATAAAGACAGGTAATGCGGCAAAAAGCAGTAAAAAGCCAACAAGTTGCAGGTTTAAATAGCTTAACGCTTCACTAGAGTCAGTTTCGACGGTGTTTTGTATCATGGAATAATCAAACACCACACCATAGTTCAATGAGCCATATAACGCCGCACTCGAGAGCACTAGCAGCAAGTAGTTAATGGGTTTTAGTATTCCCCGAATAGAAACCACTGAAAAGAATATGATTAGCAAACAAATCAGTAGTAACGGCACAGAAAACAAAAATAGCCATGAAAATGTGTGCAACGAGGTAATAGCGCTAAACGCACCATGCATAAATGGAATATTAATAACTAAGCCGTAATAACAAGCCATAAAAATAATGAATGCATTAGCACTGCAATTAAAATAAAAGCGTTTTTTAGTATTTTCTTGCGGTTGCTTACTGAGTTTGAAAGTTGGGTTCATAACACGCCTCTTTTTCGTGAACGTTGTTATGCTAGGCTGCCAGACTTAAGAAACTCTTAAGAAATCGATTTATTTTAATTTTGTTAGATAAAAATGAGGTGGCTTACTAAAAATTAATCAAACCAGAATTCAGTGTTATAAGAATAGTGAATTTCCTGAGTTGAAATGACGGGATAAAAAATCTATTTAACCTGGTTTAATTGAATTTTAAAACCTGAGTAAGCGTGTTTTTATAATTATTTTGAATTGAATTTGGTGTTGACTTACCGCCCTGAGCGCGGTACTAATATAAAAAGACAGCGAAACAAGATGTTCGCAATGACTAAATCTTAAATGGTACTGAATTTTATGCTTAAAAATGCACTTAACCTAGTCCTGATTATTATCGTGGTGATTATTCCCGCGAGGGCTTCGTAGTGCTTTAAAAAACTAAGCATTGAAAAGCCCTCCGCACTTAACCGTCCGGGGGGCTTTTTAGTTTTAGAGTTAAACTTTTAATGGGTTGTCACACAGGAATGAGGATTTACTAATGACAGGCGCAGAACTAACAATAGATTTACTCGCCAAACACGGCGTAGATGAAGTATTTGGCTACCCAGGTGGTGCTATTATGCCCATTTACGATGCCTTGTATGGTGCGCCTGTAAAACATTATCTTACTCGCCATGAGCAAGGTGCAGGGTTTGCCGCCGTGGGCTATGCACGCAGTACTGGACGTTTAGGTGTGTGCTTGGCAACATCAGGCCCTGGAGCTACTAATTTAATTACCGCATTGGCAGATGCCATGATGGACTCAGTGCCTTTACTCGCTATTACAGGGCAAGTACCAACCGCCGCTATTGGCTCTGATGCTTTTCAGGAAATTGACGTGCTTGGCATGTCGCTTTCGTGTACTAAACACAGTTACATGGTTGAGCGAGCAGAAGATTTAGCCGAAATATTACAAGAAGCGATGCATTTAGCACAAAGCGGCCGTCCAGGCCCCGTTTTAGTTGATATCCCCAAAGACATTCAAATGGCGCAGGTGCCTTTTAAACCTTGGTTAGCGGCAGATGAATACTTACCGCAACTTAATTTAAACCAAGTTGCTATCGCCAATCAATTACTCAGTGAAGCCAAGCAACCCGTAGCGTATGTTGGTGGGGGCGTTCATGCCGCTGATGCGCAAAATGAATTAATGCAATTTTTAAATAAAACGCAAATGCCTGCGGTTTCAACCCTTAAAGCATTGGGCAGTGTATTACCTGATTACGAATATGATTTAGGCATGCTAGGTATGCATGGTGGTCAAGCCGCTAATTTAGCGGTGCAAGAATGTGATGTATTAGTGTGTATTGGCGCTCGCTTTGATGATCGTGTAACAGGCAACTTAGCTAAGTTTGCTGCAAAAGCAAACGTGATTCATTTAGACATAGATGCAGCCGAGGTCGGTAAACGTAAACCCGCAAAGGCTTCTTTAATTGCTGATTTAAAAACCTCACTTCCCGCCCTTGAGTGCGTCGTTACGCCAAAAGCGTGGTGCGATCATAATAAACAAATGATGGTTAAGCATGCATGGCGCTACGACTATCCTGGTGAAAAAGTATTTGCCCCTTATTTACTTAATCAACTAAGCCAGCGTATGCCAAGCACCAGTGTTGTTTGCTGCGATGTGGGTCAGCACCAAATGTGGGTTGCGCAGCATATGAAATTTAACCATCCATGCAACCACTTAAGCAGTGGCGGTGCAGGCACCATGGGATTTGGTTTACCTGCGGCAATCGGCGCACAAATAGCGAGAAAAGATGACTTTGTGATCACCGTATCAGGTGATGGTTCAATCATGATGAATATCCAAGAGCTTGCCACTATTCGTCGTAATAATTTACCAGTAAAAATACTGATACTTGATAACCAGCGTTTAGGCATGGTTCGCCAATGGCAGGAGTTATTTTTTGAAGGGCGCTATAGCGAAACCAACTTGTCAGATAACCCTGACTTTGTACAGCTAGCGGCTGTTTTTGGTATTGCGGGGCAAACGATTACCCATGCCAATCAAGTGGATGATGCAATTACAGCCTTATTAAATAGCGATGGACCTTACATTGTTCATGCTTGTATTGATGATAAAGAAAACGTATGGCCACTTGTTCCACCTGGGGCTGCTAACGATGAAATGATGACGGAGAAAGCACAATGAAACACAGTTTAACTATTGCTTTAAAAAGCCAAAGTGTCGCAATCGAGCGCTTTTTACGTGTCGTGCGTCATCGTGGTTTTGATTTAACTCACTTGCAGCTCAATATGGACGATGGCCAATATAATATGGCCATGACGGTTGATAGTGATAAACCAATTTATTTGCTTACCAGTCAACTAAATAAATTGGTTGATGTGAAACATGTCACGCTGCAAAGCTTACAGCAACAAGCTGTATAACAAAAAATTTAACAGATTTTACGAGTAACTGCTCACGTGGTTACTCATCAATTTTTAGAATGAGGAATGCCCGCATTTTTTGCGGCAAATACTGAGGTAACTATGGCTAAATTAAGAAGTGCAACGACTACTGAAGGACGTAAACGCGCAGGCGCAAGAGCATTATGGCGTGCAACAGGCATGACCGACACCGACTTTGGTAAACCCATTATTGCTGTGGTTAACTCATTTACACAATTTGTGCCGGGGCATGTGCATCTTAATCAGCTCAGTGAACTTATGGCTGAAACCATCACCCAAGCGGGCGGTGTTCCAAAAGAATTTAATACCATCGCCATAGATGACGGTATTGCCATGGGGCACGGCGGTATGCTTTATTCACTGCCATCGCGCGATTTAATAGCCGACTCAGTAGAGTACATGGTCAATGGCCATTGTGCTGATGCGATGATTTGCATCTCAAACTGCGACAAAATCACCCCTGGGATGATGTTAGCGGCACTGCGTTTAAATATACCGGTTATTTTTGTATCGGGTGGCCCTATGGAAGCGGGTAAAACTAAATTAGCCAATATCGATATTAAACTCGATTTAGTAGATGCCATGGTTAAAGGTGCCGATGAATCGGTAAGTGATGCAGACTCAGAGCAAGTTGAACGCTCTGCATGCCCTACCTGTGGGTCGTGTTCAGGGATGTTTACTGCCAACTCAATGAACTGTTTATTAGAAGCAATAGGCCTTGCGCTGCCGGGTAACGGTACCACGCTTGCGACCCACAAAGACCGTAAACAATTGTATGTTGAAGCAGGTGCTCGCATCGTTGATTTATGCCGCGAATATTACCAAAAAGATAACCAAGACGTACTGCCTCGTGCCATCGCTAATAAAACCGCATTTATGAACTCTATGGTGGTTGATATTGCCATGGGCGGCTCATCAAATACGGTACTACATTTACTCGCAGCGGCACAAGAAGCTGGCGTTGATTTTGATATGTCACACATTGATGAACTTTCACGTAAAACCCCGTTTTTATGTAAAGTTGCCCCAGCTACCGCGCAATACCATATTGAAGACGTACACCGCGCTGGTGGCATGATGGCCATAGTACGCGAGCTTGGTAAAGCCGGCTTGGTTGATTTATCGGTTAATCATGTTGCCGGCATGACCATGGGTGAGCTGGTAAAAAAATGGGATGCAACGGATCCTAATAACGAAGTGGCGCGAAAGTTTTACCGCGCGGGTCCCGCTGGTATTCGTACTACTAAAGCCATGAGCCAAGATTGCCGTTGGGACGAAGGGGATAATGACCGTGAACATGGTTGTATTCGCAGTGTTGAACATGCATTTCGTCAAGATGGCGGCCTCGCGGTACTTTCAGGTAATTTAGCGGTTGATGGCTGTATTGTTAAAAGTGCCGGCGTTGTCGATGAAATGCTGCACTTTGAAGGCACTGCTGTTGTTTATGAGTCTCAAGATGACTCTGTAGAAGGGATTTTAAATGGTGAAGTAAAAGCCGGCGATGTAGTTGTAATTCGTTACGAAGGCCCTAAAGGCGGCCCAGGCATGCAAGAAATGCTATACCCAACCAGCTACTTAAAATCAAAAGGCTTGGCTGAAAAATGTGCCTTGATCACCGATGGTCGCTTCTCGGGTGGTACGTCAGGTTTATCAATTGGCCATGTGTCTCCCGAGGCAGCCAGCGGTGGCGCGATAGCTTATGTTGAAAATGGCGATAAAATTATCATCGATATCGCTACTCGAGAAATCACTTTAGCATTAAGCGATGAGAAACTCGAAGCTCGCAGGCAAAAACAATTGGCTCGTGGTAAACAAGCTTATAAGCCGCTTAACCGCGATCGTTATGTGTCATCTGCGCTTAAAGCGTATGCGCTACTTGCAACCAGTGCCGATAAAGGTGCGGTGCGTGATTTAGCCAAACTGGAGGAGCTTAGTTAGGTATGGTTTCTCAAGAACTCGATTATTTTCGCGCTATTATCCAAGCCAATATGGAGCCTTTAGCTAAGGTGACTGAGGTGAGTGAAATGGCCGAATTGAGTGCACGATTAGGTAATCATGTTTGGTTAAAGCGTGAAGATCAGCAACCGGTGTACTCGTTTAAATTACGCGGTGCTTTTAATAAATTAAATAAGCTGCCAAAGGGCTCGGTCGTGATCACCGCATCGGCAGGCAATCATGCTCAAGGGGTGGCGCTGAGTGCTTCACACCTAGGGCATAAAGCCACCATTGTTATGCCCGTAACGACGCCTGAAATTAAGGTTAATGCGGTAAGGGCATTGGGTGGGGAAGTCGTGTTACATGGTCATCAATTTGATGCCGCAAAGGCGTATGCGCTTGAATTAACTGAGCAGCGAAACGGCGTATTTGTCCCTCCATTTGATGACCCCGATGTCATTGTTGGTCAAGGCACAGTTGCCCGTGAACTAATGCAACAGCTGAACGACTTAGACGTGGTATTTATTCCTGTTGGCGGCGGCGGATTGCTGGCGGGTATGGCGGTATACATTAAATCGCTGCGCCCAGATATCAAAGTGATTGGGGTCGAGGCTAATGAAAGCGCTTGTTTAAAAGCTGCCATGGAAGCGGGAGAGCCTGTAGAGCTAGAAAGAGTAGGAAGCTTTGCCGATGGTGTTGCCGTAAAAATAATTGGTAGCGAAACATTTAGACTGGCGCAAAAGTTTTGCGATGAAGTGGTGACCGTGTCAGATGATGAAATATGTGCTGCCATGCAAGATATTTTTGTATCAACCCGTGCTATTGCCGAACCTTCAGGCGCACTTGCAACTGCAGGGCTTAAAAAATGGTCTCAGCAGTCGGGTTTAAAGGGGTTAAACTTAGCGGCTATTTTGTCTGGTGCTAATTTAAATTTTGATCGCTTACGCTATGTAGCTGAACGTACTGCATTGGGTGAGAAGAACGAAGCATTATTAGCGGTAACAATTGATGAAAAACGCGGTAGCTTTAAACAGTTTTGTGCATCTTTAGGTGGGCGCGCTATTACCGAATTTAACTACCGATATGCGGGGCCTGGCGAGGCGCAAATTTTTGTTGGTATTGCACTGCGCCAAGGATTAGCAGAACTTGAGGAGCTTAAACAAAGCCTAACCGATAATGGCTATTCGTTTTGCGACTTGTCAGATAACGAATTAGCAAAACTTCATGTACGGTATATGGTTGGTGGTAAAGCGCCAGAGCAGCTACATGAACGCTTACTGCGGTTTGAGTTTCCAGAGTACCCAGGTGCATTAGCGCGCTTTTTAGATACACTGGGTAGTAATTGGAATATCACTTTATTTCACTACCGTAATCATGGCGGTTCAACGGGTAATGTATTGGCAGGTTTTGCTATTGAGCCAAGTCAATATGAGATGTTTAATGAGCACTTAAACCGCCTAGGTTACAGTGTTCAAGACGAAACCCATAACCCGTGTTTCACCCAGTTTTTAACCACACAACCTCAAGCAGAAAAGCTTGAAAAGCTCGCCTTAGCATAATCCTATTTTAAGCAGGCATCTTCTGTGGATGCTTGCTTTATCAGCTGCTTTACATATAGTTACGTTAATCACTACGTTTTTTGGAAACTCTCTTTGTTACTTAAAGGAATGATAATTAGCGCCTGCCTTTTTTGTAGCCAGTTAATGGCGCAGGAATCAGTCATACTACAATTAAAGTGGACACATCAATTTCAATTTGCGGGCTATTATATGGCTCAGCAAAAAGGGTATTATGATGAGGCCGGTTTAGACGTTACTATTGTGCCTGCAGATCAAAAACGACCCAATAGTTTTGGCGCGGTAGAGCGTGGTGAAGCCCAGTTTGGGGTTGCGCATTCTGGTATTTTACAGCAGCGTATTGCAGGTAAACCCTTTGTCGCCATGGCTGCCATATTACAGTTTTCTCCTTATTGCTGGATGGTCAAAGAAAGTTCTGATATTTTTCATGCCCGTGATTTTGTCAATAAACGTGTAAGTGAAGTGAGTAAAGAGAGCAATTCTGAGTTGTTAACTATGCTCAAGCGCAGCGGTATAAATACCGAAAAGTTGGCTATATACAAAGGCGATAAATTACAAAAAGCATGGATGGAAAATAAAATAGATGCCATCGAAGTCTATGTTACCGACTTACCTTATTATATGGATCAGCAAGGTATTGCTCATCGACTTATATGTCCACAACGTTATGGTATGGACGTATACGCAGATATTTTATTTACCAGTGATAACATGATTAAGTACCACCCCGATACGGTAGAAAAGTTTTACCAAGCGAGTTTAAAAGGGTGGCGTTATGCGGTAATGAATATGGATGAAGCCATCGCCATTACTCAGCAGTTTTATGCCCCTGAACGTAGTTTTCATCAATTAGCTTATGAGGCCGAAGTGCTAAAAGACTATATTGCGCCGCCAAGCACCAATGTGGGTAATATGTCGATGGCCAAATGGCGTTTAATTGCTGATTTATATGAGATTGACCAAACAAAGTTTGACGAAGTAAAAGCCGATTTTATTTATAAATATAAAAAACAAGAAACGTTGCAGCTTTCTTGGATGCTGATTGCGGCCATTATTATTAGTATTATTTCTATTCCCCTTTATTTACGGTTAATGTTCAAAGCACGCTAATGGCTAATTTAACCAATAGAAAAGGTGGGAAAGTTAAGTAATCCCCTTGCTCTGCGAGGTTAAAAAAATAACCGCTTAATTAGGCGCGAGTGTACTGGTATAATTTATTGCCTTTTTAATATTTTAAGCTGTTATGACCTTAACTGAGCAATTTACTGCCCTCGATTCGTTACTGATGAATACGCGCTCGTATTGGCAATGTACTGCGTTTGATTTTGACTGTTTACCGTGGCCTGAATTACACGACCCCCTAACTGCTTTAACTGATCAGGACGTTGCTGAGTTAGATACTGATCAAGCGCAACTTTATCAGTTTTTTTCACCTTACATACCCGGTATTGAGCAATTAAGCCAATTAGCTTCACTCCCTGTCATAACAAGCAGTCGAACGGATTATCCGTTTTGGATTAGTAACGGTATTAAAGGACGAAAGTTTACACAGCTACAAGACTTTGTTGGTGCGCTACCTGCCAATGATCAGCCTATTTTAGAGTGGTGTGCAGGCAAAGGCCATTTAGGACGAATGTTAGCTTTTAATGGTGCGCCGAGCGTGCACAGTATTGAGCTACAATCTCACTTATGTGAGCAAGGACAAAAAAGTGCGCAGCAACAGGGGCTTGCTATGCAATTTAGCCAAGCTGATGTACTCACAGATAACACTCAGGATTTTTTTAACCCACAAACCCATGCCGTTGCTTTACATGCCTGCGGTGCGTTACATCAAACTTTTATGCATCAAGCCAGTGCGGCCAAAGTAACACAAATTAGTTTTTCACCTTGTTGCTATCACTTGTTTACCGAGAATAATTATCAAGCAATGAGCGAACAGGCGAAGCGAAGTGCGCTTAATTTAACTCATCGAGATTTAAAACTCGCCTTGCAAGAAACCGTCACGGCTCCATCGCGAGTGGGCAAAGTACGAAAAACAGAAGTTGAGTGGCGACTCGGGTTTGATGCTTTAAGAAAGTCACTCACCGGTGAGTCGGCGTATGTTAGTGTGCCCTCAGTGAATAAAGCAATATTTTCAGATTCGTTTGAATCATTTTGTAAGTGGGCGGCAGATAAAAAAGCCTTAAAACTGCCAAAAGATATTGATTACAATAAATTTTTATTGATTGGGCAGGCGCGAAAAAAGATAACCGAGCGAGTTGAACTGGTTCGACATGTGTTTAGAAGAGCAATAGAAGTTTGGCTTGTGCTCGATCGTGCTTTATATTTGCAACAGCAAGGCTATAACGTCAGTGTTAGTACATTTTGTGAGAAGCAATTAACACCCCGTAATATTTTAATTTTAGCCAGTTTAACGCCCTCGACCTAAAAGAGATGTAATGAGAAATTTAAATAACCTACTAGAAAATAATAAACGCTGGGCATCTAGAACGAGCGAAGCTAATCCCGAATTTTTTAAAATTTTATCGATGCAACAAAATCCAGAATATTTATGGATTGGTTGTTCTGACTCACGAGTTCCTGCTAATCAAATTGTTGATTTATTACCGGGTGAATTGTTTGTGCATCGTAATGTTGCCAACGTGGTAGTGCACACAGATCATAATTGCTTATCGGTTATGCAGTATGCGGTCGAAGTATTAAAAGTTAAACATATTATGGTTGTTGGCCACTACGGTTGTGGAGGTGTACAAGCGGTATTAAACGAAGATCGCTTTGGTTTTATTGATAACTGGCTACGCCACGTTGGTGATGTAAAAGAAAAGCATTTAGAGCAACTTAATGCTCTACCAGAAAAACAGCGTCTTGATCGTTTAATTGAGCTTAATGTGATTGAGCAAGTGCGTAACGTATCGCGCACTAGCATTGTTCAAGATGCTTGGTTACGAGGTCAAGAGCTCACAGTGCATGGCTGGGTATATGGATTAGAAAACGGTCACCTGCATGATTTAGAGTCGGTAGTTAGCTGCGCTGAAGAAGAATGCACTAGCTATAAAAAGGCAGTACACCATGTACTGAACAAGTCAGCGGGTAGTCACGCTTAATATGGCTAAAACGGCGTTAATAATCGGCAGTACCGGCTTAGTGGGCAGCCAGTTATTACAACAGCTGTTAGCATCTCCTTGCTATACGAAAGTAGTGAGCTTATCGCGCCGCCAATTAGACTTTTCTCATCCTAAATTAACTAGCCATGTTATTGATTTTGAGAACCTGACACATTACGTTGAGTTATTCAAAGGTGACGTGTTTTTTTCCTGCTTAGGCACCACGTTAAAGCAAGCTGGAAGCGAAGCAGGACAGCGTAAAGTTGATTTTGAATACCAATTTATTTGTGCGCAAATGGCGGCCAATAACGGTGTTCCTCATTATTGTTTGTTGTCATCAAGTGGCGCAAATGCGCATAGCATGAGCCGTTACCTAAAAATCAAAGGGGAACTTGAGCAGCAGGTAAAGCAGCTTGGTTTTTCGCGCTTGAGTATATTGCAACCGTCTTTGTTAGTCGGCGAGCGATCAGAGCTTAGAATTGCAGAAAAGTTAGGTGAGGTAGTACTGCCACTGTTAACGCGTTTTGGCATCTTCAAACGGTATAGACCAATAACCGGTGAGCAAGTAGCTAATAAATTGCTAAGGGTGAGCATAGAGCAGCAACAAGCAACGGGTTACTATGTGCTCGACGAGCTATTTGAATAACTGAGTGATTAGCGCCATAAAGCAGGTTCGTCTATGGCGTTATATTTATTATTCTGCGTCTGTTTTTGCCGATAATTGCTGTTCAAGTATCGCTACTTTTGCTTCTAATTCAGTTAGCTTTTCACGGGTGCGGATCAGCACTTGGCTTTGAATATCAAACTCTTCACGGCTTACAAAGTCCATTTCGGCAAGCTTATTTTGTAACACTTGCTTGGTTTTACCTTCAAGTGTATCAGCCAGGTTTTTTACACCTTGTGGCATGTTATTAGTGATCTGTTTCGCAATTTCTTCAAGTTTTGCTGGGTTAATCATAGTCGTCCCTTGCCTGTTGCCTAAAATGATAATAACTAATATTACCTTATTGGCTAGGCGTATTGTAGTGATTACGTTAAAATTGCCCGTCTTTTTGCAATCAGCTGGTCGTTATGAAACTCAATCCTAAACAAGATGAAGCGGTAAAGTACATTAGTGGTCCTTGCTTAGTATTAGCTGGCGCAGGCTCGGGTAAAACACGAGTTATCACCAACAAAATTGCTTACTTAGTACAGAAGTGTGAGTATCAAGCGCGTAATATTGCGGCGGTTACCTTTACCAATAAAGCGGCTAAAGAAATGCGCGAGCGGGTTTTGCAAACCTTAGGAAAGCAAGAGTCTAAAGGTTTATGGGTCTCTACATTTCATACACTCGGGCTTGAAATCATCAAAAAAGAGTTAAAAACACTGGGTTTTAAGCCTGGTTTTTCGCTGTTTGACGACCAAGATACGAATCAACTACTCGGTGATTTAACCGAAGATGAGCTTAAAAAAGACAAAGACTTACTTAATCTACTTAAAATGCAAATTGGTAGCTGGAAGAATGAACTCATTTTACCAGAGCAAGCTATTCGCGAAGCCAGAGAGCCACAAAAAGCCTTGTTTGCTCAGTTATATGCGCGTTATCAAAATCAGCTTCGCGCTTATAATGCACTCGACTTTGATGATTTAATTATGATCCCCACGCTGCTTTTAAGCAGTAATGCCACATCACGTGAGCGTTGGCAGCAGCGTTTTCGGTATTTACTGGTGGATGAATACCAAGATACTAATACCAGCCAATACCAATTAGTAAAATTGCTGGTTGGTGAACGTGCTCGCTTTACTGTGGTAGGAGATGACGATCAGTCAATTTACTCTTGGCGTGGTGCTCGCCCACAAAATTTGGTGTTATTAAGTAAAGACTATCCAGGATTAAGATTAATAAAACTAGAGCAAAATTACCGTAGTGCAGGGCGCATTCTTAAAGCGGCTAATATATTAATTGCAAATAACCCCCATGAGTTTGAAAAAAAGCTCTTTAGTGAACTTGGCTATGGTGAGCAAATTAAAGTCATTGGTTGTCGCGATGAAGAGCATGAGTCTGAGCGTGTGGTTGCAGAGATTATTTCTCATAAGTTTATGAAGCGCACCAGCTATAAAGATTACGCGATTTTGTACCGGGGTAATCACCAAGCGCGTGGTTTTGAAAAGTCGTTAATGAGTAACCGTATACCTTATAAAATTAGCGGCGGGATGTCGTTTTTTTCACGTTCTGAAATTAAAGATATCATGGCTTACTTACGTCTTTTAGTGAACCAAGATGATGACAATGCCTTTTTAAGAATCGTGAACACGCCACGGCGTGAAATAGGCACGGTGACGCTTGAAAAACTAGGCACCTTAGCCAATGAAAAACATCAAAGCTTGTTTGCCACCTGTTTTGATAACGACTTAGGATACAGACTAAAAGGACGTGGTTTTAATGCGTTAGCTGGGTTTGCCCGTTGGGTGGTTGAGCTGTCGGATAACGCAGTACGCAGCGATACCTTAGAAGCGGTCAAAGATTTAGTGCGAAATATTAATTATGAAGCCTATTTATATGAATCATCACCGAGTGCCAAAGCCGCCGAAATGCGGATGAAAAATGTCTCGGAGCTGTACCGTTGGATCACCGATATGCTGACTGGCGATGCCGATAATCCGCCAATGACGTTAGCTGAAGTGGTTAGTAAATTGACCCTGCGCGATATGCTAGAGCGTAACGAGGAAGAAGATGAAGCAGATGCAGTACAATTACTTACGCTGCATGCTTCAAAGGGACTCGAGTACCCTTATGTATTTATGGTAGGCATGGAAGAGGGGCTATTACCACACCAAGTAAGCATTGATGAGGATAATGTAGATGAAGAGCGCCGCCTTGCCTATGTAGGTATTACCCGCGCGCAGCAAGAGCTAACCTTAACGTATGCTAAAATTCGTCGTCAATTTGGTGAAACATCGCAAACGGAGCTCAGCCGGTTTGTGCAAGAGCTACCACAAGATGACTTAGCCTTTGAAAACAAAAAAGCGCCTAATACTCAAGCTGAACGCATGGAAAAAGGCCAAGCTCGGGTTGCAAATTTAAGGGCAATGCTAAAAAAACCACAATAGCATGTGTTTAGCGTTATTTTGATTCTGAGCTTATAAGTGTTGAACGTATCGCGCTTTTAAGTGGGTGCTGTTTGGCAACAAACAAGTTCAAGCCATGCTTATCTAAAAGGGCTCTGAAGTTTAATATTGACGGGCCTTTAGCAATCACTTTAATGTGTTTAAGTTTAGTGATAGCCAGCAAACCTTGTAGCTGCAAGTCATAGCATTCCTGCTGCAATATTCGTTTACTGAAAGTGGAGCTTAATAGTAAGTAATCAAATTCTATCTCGGTCACTAAATTAAGCTCGCATTTATCCTTTGCGAAATTATTTAGACCAATAGAGTAGCCCAGCGCTTTAAGCTGTTTTAAGTTTTCTAGTTGCAGCGCACTGGCGTAACGTAATTCTTGATCATCAAACAACAAACAAAGTGGATCAATGTTTAATGGCTGCTTTAGTGCAGCAGTTAATAAAGAGAACTCATGCTTTTCTAAAAGCAGACTTGAGCAAGGCAGAAGAGCAACGCTTATTTCAGAGTCTTTCGCTTGTTGATACGCTTGTAAAATCAGTTGGAGTTCTACTTTTATATGCTGTTCTTTATCACTTGCAAATTTCTTTAAAATATCAAAACTAGTAAAGCCAAGTACAGGGTGTTCACCAAACGCTTCAAATAATGAGGCATATTGATAATGCTCATCCATAGAAATAATATCTGAGCTACGAAACGTCATAGGTAATACATCAAGATGGTGCAATGTTTGTGACTCATGTTGCAGCATTGGCTCTGTGAGTAACGGGTGAAATAATTCGAAGCGATTTTTACCAGAGTTTTTAGCGTAATACATTGCGGCATCAGCATCTCTAATAATTTCATCTGTATGTTTATAGCTTTGTTTTGAATAAGTGATACCAATACTCGCGCCGCTTTGCACACAAATACCTTTTGTACAAAAAGGTTTTCGCATGATGTTGATGATTCGATTTGCAACATCTTCAGCTTGGTTTGGCTCGGTTAAATGAGTGAGTAAAATTACAAATTCATCTCCCCCTAAGCGTGCTAATAAATCATGCTCACGGATACATTGAGAGAACAACTGACCCACGCTAATTAAAAATTCGTCTCCGGCATGGTGCCCAAGCTGGTCGTTTATATCTTTAAATTTATCAAGGTCAATAAACAGTACCGCAAAGTGCTCATCAGGGTGACGTTGGTAAAACTGTAGCGTTTTTTCTAGCTGCGTTAAAAATAAATTACGATTAGGCAAGCTTGTTAATGAGTCATGGTGCGCATCGTGATACAGCTGCTGCTCTATTTTTTTACGCTCATCAATTTGCATCTGTAAATGCAAATTTGCTTGGCTTAGCTCTTTGGTTTTTTCGTTTACTCGAGAAGCGAGCTCTTGGTGGCTCTTTTTCAGCGCCTGTGAGGCTAATTTTGTTTGTAATACCGTGGCAATTTGATGCGATACAAAGGTTATGAGTTCTGCATCATCTTGTGTGAAAAGGTGTTCATTATTATAAGCTTGGCAAACAATTAAACCTATAACTCCTTGCGATGTTTTTAGCGGAGCGCCAAGCCAGCTGGTGGCTCTTCTAGATTCATCAATTGGTTTTTCACGCTCTACAATGCCACTATCTAATAACTCTTGTGCTCTTTGCGGGTGAATTATTTGTGTTTCTTCGGTGCTGATCACCAGCTCACTGTACCCTTTTGCAAAGCGCCTTGGTTGGGTGCTGCCTTGAAATTCGTCAACACTGTAAGGAAAACTAATCCAGCCCGTTTCTTTATCATACAAGGCAATATAAAGATTTTTTGCGTAAGTGATGGTTTTTATTATTTCGTGTATTTGAAAATAAGCATCATCTAGGTTTTTAGCTTGAGTTGTCAGCTCTGAAATTTTAAATAATATTTGCTGGCGTTGCAGGGCGCTTTTTCGCTGTTGTATTTCAACATTTAAAGCATCATTGCTTTGCGTTAATGCACGGGTTCTTAGTTTTACTTCTGATTCGAGCAACTCTCGTTTCTTAACGCGTTCAATAGCTGTCGCTAAATAAAGTGACATTGCTTCAAGTAGGTTTATTTGTTGCGAACTATAACCTTGCTCAGTGTCGTAACTTTGCGCTGCTAATACGCCAATAATATTTTTTTCTTGATAAACTGGAACGCCTACCCAGTGTTCTGCAGGTGTACCTAATGCTTTGAATAAGCCTTGCTGTGCAGCATCATGCATTTGTTGCTTAGTGAAATAAGTGGTCTTTCCTTGCTTAAACACATAACCCGTTGCGCCTTCTTCAAAATTATTCTCCCGATTGAGTGGTACAGAAATTCCATCTTTTTCATCAGAAAAATAAGACAGTTCCAACTGTTGTGATTGCGGCTCAACAAGCACCACATAAAAGCTTTTACTCGGGACATACTTTTGTAAAATGTCATGAATAGCTGGGTAAAGTAAGGTTAATTCGGCAACAGTACTTGCTTGCTCTGATAGCTGTATCAGGGCATTGTGGAGGTGGTAGGCATGTTTGTACTTTTTCAATAGTGCTTTTAGTCGTTTATTTTGGCGCACTACGCTACTCGGTACAATGAGTTTATCTTCCAATGATGTTTAACCAGTTATAATTTTTTGTATAGTTATTAATCATTATAGTTCCACTTTTAACATTTTGCGTCAAGTAGATATTTATCTTAATTATGCTGCGAAAAATCGATAATTAGAAACAAAAAAGGCTTACTGTGAGTAAGCCTTTCATTTATAGTTTTAGCCTGACTGATTTTATTTAGCAGTCATAAAGTCGATTGCTGCGCTTATTTCATCATCAGAACAATCCATACATGTACCACGTGGCGGCATTGCATTGAAGCCGTTGATTGCATGATCTAATAAGGTATCTTTTCCTTTAGCAATACGAGGAGCCCAATCGTCAGCTGATTTAGGAGCGCCTAAAGCACCTGTACCATGACAAGCAAAACAGGCCGCTTGATATACTTGCTCGCCTGAACGAGGCCCTGTTGGTGCAGCAACCGCTACTTTTTCACCTTCAAGGTAAACAGCACCGATAGGCGCTAAACGTTTTTTAATTGCATCTTCAGTCATAGAGTTATCATATGGCTGTGCGTATGCGGTGGTTGCTAGCACAAGTAATGCTGCAGCTGATAGTTTTTTCATTTTGCCTTGCCCACTTCAATTTGAACGTGATCAATCACGATTTTAAATGACGGAATTTAAACCAATTATAACTCCACTAAGTCATTTATAAAATGCTCAGAGTCGATTTTATTTAGAAATACGACTAATGATTGTCTTAACTCAATAAAATTACATGGTTTAGCGCATAGTTAAATTATAAAACGGGATCATCACGCCTTTAATGCGATCAAAGCCCTTACGACTAACTCATAGCTAATACGTTACGCACTAACTTATCGATTCCTGCATCTGCATCCATAATAGACTGTGCCAACATATAGGCCGGTGTCGTAACGAGTTTATTGCTTTTATCAATAACAATATCATCCACTTTACACTCTACGTGTTCAGCGCCTAATGTGCTAAGAGCCTCGGCTGTGTCGCTATCATTACCAATAGTAAGCTGAGGTTTATGATAAATAAAAGGCAATAGAGCCGGTGCAATACACATGTAACCCGTGGCTTTTTTTGCATCCGCAAACGCTTTACAAGCGCTAAGTACTGCCTCGTTTACTTTAGCGTTAGTGCCATTAATAGCAAAGTCAGATAGATTTTTAGCTACCCCGAAGCCCCCAGGGACAATGAGTGCATCAAATTGTGTAACGTCTAATTCAGCGAGTGACTTTATATTGCCACGGGTGATGCGAGCTGATTCAACTAATACATTTCGCGGCTGTGCTATTTCTTCACCAGTGATGTGATTAATGGTGTGGTACTGCTCTATATCAGGTGCAAAGCACTGATACTGAGCATTATTTTTTTCAATGTGTAATAAAGTCAGTACCACCTCATTAATTTCACTACCATCAAACACACCACAACCTGCTAAAATTACAGCTATATTTTTCATATCATTTCGCTCCATTAAAGTCTCTTAAATAAAGTTTAACACGATGAATCAGCCGATTTAAAAATTTATTTGCTCGTTTTTTAGGCGCAAAGCACGTTGTTATGCGCTATATGCCATTTAGTGATTAGTAGCCATGAAAAAAATTATAAAGGATCGCTATGATCTTTGATCCATTATGCTAGAATGCTCATCCAGTTATTTAAATGGACGTAAATAATTAAGGTGGGTTATAAAACCAGTGACGGTATAAATGCTTTTTCCACATTAATAAAAAAATAATAAAAAAGAACCTCGAATTATCTTTTTTTAAACAAAACAATAAATTACAAATTAATCTAGGCATTTCAAGGTGCTTCGGATGAATTGCTTGTGGGTGTTATCTACATAGTTATCCACAACTTACTAAAAATGTAGCGCGATTACTCACATTAATTCACAGTCGTTTTATTTACTGCCTTATGGCATGCTTACACTCATATTACTTTTTTGTATTTAGGATCCAATTTTACCATGGCTCAGATCCCCGAAAACCCGCTTATTTTAGTTGATGGCTCTTCATATTTGTTTCGTGCTTATCATTCACCACCACATCTAACCAACTCTAAGGGTGAGGCCACCGGTGCCATTTATGGCGTGGTAAACATGCTTAAAAGTTTAATCAAACAATATGATCCCTCACATATGGTGGTGGTATTTGACGCCAAAGGTAAAACCTTCAGAAATGATATGTACAGTGAGTATAAAGCGAACCGTCCGCCAATGCCTGATGATCTGCGTACTCAAATAGCGCCGCTGCACAGTATTATCAAAGCAATGGGTTTTCCGTTAATTAGTATTGAGGGCGTGGAAGCCGATGACGTAATCGGTACTTTTGCACGGATTGCCTCTGAGCAACAACGTCATGTGCTGGTATCGACTGGTGATAAAGATATGGCGCAGTTGGTCAATGAGCATGTAACCTTGATTAATACCATGACCGACAGCATTTCAGATCCCGAAACTGTGGTTGAAAAGTTTGGTGTTGGACCTGAACTTATTATCGACTATTTAGCTTTAATGGGCGACAAAGTAGATAATATTCCTGGCGTTGAGGGTTGTGGACCTAAAACAGCGGTTAAATGGTTACAAAAGTACGGATCGCTTCAGGGCGTAATTGATAATGCTTCTGATATAAAAGGTAAAATAGGCGAGAAACTGGCAAAAGCGATTGATCATTTACCGTTAAGCTATGAGCTTGCCACTATTAAATGTGATGTTGAGGTTGAATCTGATCTTGATACTTTTAAATTACAAACACCGAATAAAGACGAATTAATTGCCTTATACGGTGAATGTGAGTTTCGTCGTTGGCTAGCTGAATTGCTAGACAACCCAAAAGATGCCGACACACATTTAGCAGTACCAACGCAAGAGAATGAGCTGCCAAAAGTTGAAGATGCGCACTATGAAACTATTTTAACTGAGGCCCAATTTGAGACATTAATAGAACAGCTTAATGAAGCTGAGCTATTTGCTTTTGATACAGAAACAACCAGTTTAGAGTATATGAAAGCGCAATTGGTCGGTATGAGCTTTGCGGTTAAAGCAGGGGAAGCGGCTTATTTACCAATAGCACACGATTACCCCGGTGCGCCCGAGCAGTTAAGCCTTGAATTTGTGATGCAAAAGTTGGGGCCGATATTAGCAGACGAAAATAAAGCTAAAGTAGGTCAAAATCTAAAATACGATAAAAGCGTGCTTGCCAATGCAGGCTATGAATTAAATGGTATTAAGTTCGACACTATGTTGGAGTCTTATGTATTTAATAGCGTAGGCACCCGTCATGATATGGACTCGTTGGCGCTTAAATATTTAGGCCACAAAAATATTAGCTTTGAAGATATTGCAGGTAAAGGTAAAAAGCAGCTTACATTTAATCAAATAGAACTTGAAAAAGCAGCGCCTTATGCCGCTGAAGATGCCGATATTACTTTGCGTTTGCACCAAGTGTTATGGCCGAAACTTGAAGCGGATGAAAAACTAAAATCGGTGTTTGAAGATATAGAAATGCCACTAGTAAGTGTTATTTCTGATATTGAGCGCACCGGTGTTGCTATCGACAGCAACATGTTGGCCACGCATAGCCAACGTTTAGGTGAGCGATTACTTGAGCTTGAAAAAGAAGCGTTTGAAATCGCGGGCGAACCGTTTAACTTAAGCTCACCAAAGCAACTACAGGTGCTGTTATTTGAAAAGCTCGAATTGCCCGTTATCAAAAAAACACCTAAAGGCGCGCCCTCTACAGCAGAAGAAGTACTGCAAGAGTTAGCACACGATTACCCGCTGCCTAAAGTGATTATTGAGCATCGTGGTTTATCTAAGCTCAAATCAACCTACACCGATAAGTTACCCTTGATAGTCAATGAACGCACGCAGCGAGTGCATACTTCTTATCACCAAGCGGTAACAGCAACGGGTCGATTAAGCTCAAGCGATCCTAATTTACAAAATATTCCTATTCGTTCAGAGGAAGGACGTCGTATTCGTGAAGCGTTTATTGCCGCAGATGGATATAAAATTGTGGCTGCCGATTACAGCCAAATAGAACTGCGTATTATGGCGCATCTCTCGCAAGATAAGGGATTACTAAGCGCATTTGCTAATGGCTTAGATGTTCACAGTGCCACGGCTGCTGAAGTATTTGGGGTTGAGCTTGAAGATGTAACATCAGATATGCGCCGTAAAGCTAAAGCGGTAAACTTTGGCTTAATTTATGGCATGTCGGCATTTGGCTTAGCACGTCAACTTGATGTACCACGCCATGAAGCGCAGCATTATATCGATAAATATTTTGAGCGTTTTCCAGGTGTTTTAGAGTACATGGAAACAACGCGTGAAAAAGCGGCCGAAAATGGCTATGTAGAAACAATTTTTGGCCGTCGCTTACATTTACCAGAAATAAATGCGCGTAATGGTGCTCGTCGCAAAGGCGCTGAGCGCGCAGCAATTAATGCGCCGATGCAAGGCACTGCGGCTGATATTATTAAAAAAGCGATGTTAAGCGTGCATACTTGGGTTAATCAGCAAGCACCTAATACAGTTAAGCTGCTCATGCAGGTACACGATGAATTGGTATTTGAGATTAAAACAGAATGTACTGAGCAATATACCAAACAGATTTGTGAGCTGATGTCACAAGCGGCGCAGTTAGATGTACCACTTATTGTTGAAGCTGACGAAGGTGATAACTGGGAACAAGCACACTAATTTAGCGCTACTGTACTGGTTTTAATATAGGCCAAATACAGAGTCCAAAAAGAGAATCATAAAGCGCCGCTAGGCGCTTTTTCTTTATCTTGCAGGTTAAAAAAAAGTTAAATTAAACAGCAGTTTGTATTAAATCGTTAGAGGTTCGTCAATTCGCTACGATTATCAATAATATGCTTGTATTTTTACACTTGCTTTTGGTAAAGTGCCGCCCGTCCTCATCCTGTAGGACATCCTGTTGATGATGCATCGTAAGATGCAACGTATTAATAGCTTCTCCCCAGTTCGCTATATCGGCCTATCATATATTTGATGGGCCGTTTTTTTATTGCCTTGCATCCAAGCGTTAAATTTATTCTCTAATTGCACTTAGCGTTTCAAGTGATACCATCAGTCTACTTAGCATTTTCGATTTACCACACAGTAACTAATGATTTTCAGCTGGGCTGATCAAAGTATTATTTTTACCGGTATAAGTCTTTTTATTTTAGGAGTGCATTATGTTTAAAACGTTAGCTATCGCAGGTTTATCTTTATCATGTTTACTAGTTTCAGGTGCTGCATCGGCAAACTGGCAACTATTGAACGATAAAAGCCAATTAAGTTTTGTATCAATTAAAAAAAATAGCATTGCTGAAGCAAGTCACTTTACTCAGTTAGCAGGGCAGCTGAGCGATCAGGGTCAATTTAGCGTAAACGTTGATTTAACCTCAGCCGAAACCTTTATCCCAATCCGTAACGAACGTTTAAGTAAGATATTGTTTGAGTCTGACACGTTTGCAAACGCAGTATTAACCGCTGACTTATCTGATAAGTTGTCACTTATTAAGCAACCAGGGCAGTACGTATTAAAAGGTATTAGCGCTGAGCTAGACTTTCATGGTCATAAAAAGCCACTTGCTGTTGATGTACTCGTAAGCAGTGCGGCCAATGGAGATTTAAGTGTGGCATCATTCACTCCTATCATTATCAACAGTGATGACTTTAAGATCACCGAAGGGGTAATGCAGTTACAAAAATTAGCCGGATTACCTTCAATTGCTACTGCCGTGCCAGTTACTTTTGCACTGACATTTAAAAAACAGTGATTTCACTTAACGAGCTTAGCAAGCAACTCAGCGAGCCAAGCAAACCTTTTGAACAATGGCAGCCCGCTCACTGCGGGCAGTTACCATTATTGATTGATGAGCAAGGTAAATGGTTTTACGCAGGTAGTGAAATTACCCGTCAATCAATGGTGAAACTTTTTGCCAGTGTATTATGCAACGAAGATGGGCAGTTTTACTTAAAAACACCCGTAGAAAAAATCGCGATTGAGGTGAAGGATGCGCCTTTTATTATTGTAAATTGGCATAGTGAACCGACATCAGAGGGAAGCGTTATTTGTTGTATTGATAACTTAAACCGCACATGGCTATTAGGTCGTTCTGAGTCACTTTATATCAATGACTACAAAGGTGCGGCTGTGCCTTATATGCAGTTACCCTACGGCTGCTTTGCGCGAGTTGCGCGAAATGTGTTTTATCAGTGGGCTGAAATAGCCGAAACAGATGAGCTCGGCTATTTTATTACCTCCGCACAGCAGAAATTTTACTTACAGTAATTATTCGCTATCTGGCGCTACTAAATCAGCAGGTGGAACGGCCACTATTGGGCCTAAATACCACTCATCTAGCTTTTTAGCGACTTCTGGTAAGCCGGTGCCTTTAAGTGATGAAAATGCATGAACCGTAATATCGCCATCTAATTCACTTAACTCACGACGTACGCTAAGAACTTGTGATTTACGCGGACCTTGCTTTAGCTTATCGGCTTTAGTTAATAGTGCCAATACCGGAATTTCACTGCCTACAGCCCAATTAATTAAGTCGCGGTCTAAATCTTTTAATGGATGACGAATATCCATTAATACCACAATACCTTTTAAACTTTGACGTTTTTGCAGATATTCGCCTAGCGATTTTTGCCATTTCTTTTTCATTTCAATCGGCACTTTTGCAAACCCATAGCCAGGTAGGTCAATTAGGCGCATATTATCTACATCGGCAAGTTCAAAGGTGTTGATCAGCTGAGTACGGCCGGGTGTTTTACTGGTTCGTGCTAACTTTTGATCGGTTAGGGCATTTAGCGCACTTGATTTACCTGCATTAGAGCGACCGGCAAACGCGACTTCAATTCCCGTATCAGCAGGTAATTTAGTGATGTCTGGCGCGCTTGTAACAAAAGACGCAGTGTTATACTTGATACGAGATTTGAGCACAGGCTCTCCTAAAACTTAAAAAAATAACATTGGGTAAACCAAATTCACCCGTGGCGCGTATTTTATACTATAAAGTAGCTATTAAAAAGTGTATTTGAGCATGTAAGATCATTGCTGACAGTACATTTTAACTGGCTTAGCGTTTAATTTTACTCAAAACCCTATAATTTATAGGTTTAATGTGTGTAGAAAACGTGCCAGAGAATTTAATATCGTGTAGAATATAAAAATCACAACATCCATATTGTAGATGATACAGGGTCGGAAACAGAGAATTCACCATGAAAAAAATAGCACTATCTTTAACTATATTGCTTGGTGCGTTGTCAGCAAGCAACGCAACAGCATTTGATGGCGATGTAAACGCAGGTAAAGAAAAATCAGCAACGTGTGCGGCTTGTCACGGCCCAGACGGTAATGCGCCGGTTAACATCTACCCAAAAATTGCAGGCCAACACGCAGATTACATATACAAGCAACTTACTGAATTTAAATTAGGTATGACTTCGGGTGGTAAAGAAGGTCGTATGAATCCAGTAATGAGCGGTATGGCAATGCCATTAAGTGATCAAGATATGAAAGACTTGGCTGCTTACTTTGCTTCTTTGAACATGTCTGAAGGTGCTACACCGAAAGATGTTCAAGAAACAGGCGCAATGTTATATAAAGCAGGTGATGCTGAGCGCGGTATCCCATCATGTGCGGCTTGTCATGGTCCACGTGGTAATGGCTCTTCACTTGCTAAATTCCCAAAGATTTCTTTCCAACATCCAGAATACATCAAGTCACAACTTGAACAGTTCAGAGATGGTGTTCGTAATAACGACCTAAATGGTGTTATGCAGGACATTGCAAAGAAACTAACAGATAAAGACATTGAAACACTCTCTAAATACCTTGGTGGTCTACACTAAAGTCGTATTTATTTAGATGTTGTTAACATAATATAATGTTAATTAGTGAAAAAGGCAGCTTTAGCTGCTTTTTTTGTGCCTGCCGTGACCGATAAAGCTCCTTCTCTTGTAAGACATTGACCATACTTTGGTGTAAGAAAAATCTCATTTTATTTTTATTTTTTAATGTAACTTATTGTAATTTATATTTTTTAGTGTTTTTTGTCATATGTAGTACAAGAAAAAAGATATAAATTAGTTGTAAC
>NZ_JASDDA010000043.1:0-34135 GCF_030407645.1 Pseudoalteromonas sp. APC 3495
TTGTTTTCCCCATTAAAGTTCCCTAGTATTTTTTGAAAACCATCAAGAAGTGAGCTTGAATCTGTCGCACTTATATTTTTATTTAGGAAAAATTTTGAAATTAAATTAGAATAAAAGTCATCTATTGAGGCTAAACCATTCAAAGATAAATAAATATAGCCTTCGGGCTCTATTAAATTATTTTCGATCCAATATGTTTTACCTGAACCCCACGCCCCATTTAACAACACCATCTTAGGCATAGAATTATCGGCGAATAGTTGCTCTATTTTCTTTTTCATTTAACGTCCTTGTCACAAATCTATCAATTCACTCGGGCAACTGAAAGCTGACGGCTTATAGCTTACAGCTATTTTTTAGTTATCGTCACTTGCGGCTCATCGTAGTCACTAAAATCAATACTGACTATGTACGACCCTTTAATCGCTGGTGTGTAGCTAAAGTAATTATAAATGGTATTACAGTCGGCGCGTGTTGATTGGCCAAGTGTTAGGCTTTGCCCTGATGGCTGTGAATCGCTGTAGCCACAGTTAAAACCTTCACTAAAATCTGCATCCGCTATTTTAAATTCGTACACTTTGCCTGGGGTCGAAAACCTAACTTGGGCTTGGTAAAGCGCAGGGCCGACTTGTTGAAATTGATATTGAGGTTCTGCATCCCATAATGTGAAATCCCCTCTTAAATAAATACTGCGATCCAATTCTTGCTGCGGCAACACGTCGTTAATTGAAATTTGGCTGGTACAAGCACTCAATAAGCCCACTAAGGCTAACGTGAAAATGCGTTTCAATGGGAGCTTCATGGTGAATCCTCTATTAACTAATATAAATAAAACACTAAAAAGCCAGCATAATGCTGGCTTTTTAAATAGCTATTGGCTGTTATTTTTGTAATACAGAAATATCTGCAATTTCTAAAAATAACCCACTTAACTGACTTAAAAGCGCAAGGCGGTTTTGCTTAACCGCTTCATCGTCGGCCATTACCATGACATTGTCAAAAAAGTTATCAACACTGTCACGAATACCAGCTAATTGGCTTAATGCCTCTTGGTAGTTTCCATCGCTGTATAGTGGCGCTAAGTCGGTAGCAAATTTTGCAACTTGAGAAGCCAGTACTTTTTCTGCGTCGTCACTTAGTAAGCTCTGATCAACATCACCTTGCGTTGTAATATTGTTTTTAGCAAGAATATTACTTACACGCTTATTAGCGGCTGCAAGCGATTCTGCGGCGTCTAACGTACGGAAATGGCTAACGGCTTTAACTCGGCGGTCAAAATCAACAGGCTTCGTTGGACGGCGCGCAAGTACCGCTTGAATTACATCTACCTCAATGCCTTCATCTTGATACCAAGCACGGAAACGCCCTAGCATAAATTCGAATACATCGGTTGATACATTTAGGTTAGTCAGCTTTTCACCAAACAAGGTTTGTGATTTAGCAACCAGGTCTAAAATATCAAGTGGTAGCTGCTTTTCTACCATGATACGTAATGCACCAATGGCCGCACGACGAAGTGCAAATGGGTCTTTATCACCTTTTGGTGCTTGGCCTATACCAAAAATACCCACCAGCGTGTCAAACTTATCTGCAATAGCCACTGCACAGCTGATCAAACTCGTTGGTAAGTTATCGCCGGCAAAGCGTGGCATGTACTGCTCGTTTTGCGCAACAGCGACATCTTCAGCTTCACCGTCATGACGTGCGTAATGCATTCCCATTACACCTTGTACGTCGGTAAATTCCATCACCATTTCGGTCATTAAATCGGTTTTACTTAATAAGCCAGCACGCGCTGCTAGTGCTTTATCTGCACCTAGTTGCTCTGCAATGTAACCGGCAAGTTCACTGATACGCTGTGACTTATCTTTAAGTGTGCCCAACTGCTTTTGGAATAAAACGCTGTCTAGCGACTCAAGTCGGCTTTCAAGTGTTTTCTTTTTATCTGTTTCAAAGAAGAACTGCGCATCAGCTAAACGCGGGCGCACTACTTTTTCGTTACCAGAAATAACCACACTTGGATCTTTACTTTCGATGTTAGAAACAAACAAAAACTTATTTAAAAGTTTGCCGTTTTGATCTAATAACGGAAAGTATTTTTGATCGTCTTTCATGGTGTAAATAAGCGCTTCGGCTGGCACATCTAAAAATGCTTCTTCAAATGTAGCTGTTAGCGTTACTGGCCATTCAACCAATGAAGTAACTTCTTCAAGTAAATCTTCATCCATAGCAACTACGGCATTAACTGCTTTTGCTGCGTCTTCTATTTGCGCACGAATTTGTGCTTTACGCTGTTCGTAGTCAGCTATCACGTAAGCTGATTTAAGTACGTCAAACACATCATCAGCATGGTTAATGCTAATTTTTTCTGGATGATGAAAACGATGGCCTTGCAGTTGATTGCTCACTTGCTTACCCAGTATCTCACCTTCTATTAGCTCACTACCTAGTAGAATAGTGACTGTATGCACAGGGCGAATAAATTGTGTTTTATTCGCGCCCCAACGCATTGGTTTAGGAATAGGTAATTTAGCAAGCGCTTTACTAATTGCATCAGCCATTAGTAATTTGGTTTCTTGCCCTGCTACTTTAGCAATATGTAATAGCCATGCGCCTTTATCGGTTTCGAGTGTTTGCGCATCTTTTACTTCAATTCCACAACCACGAGCCCAACCCATGGCTGCTTTGGTTGGGTTGCCCTCAGCATCAAATGCCGCTTTAATTGCAGGGCCGCGTTTTTCAACTTCTTTGTCTTGTTGTTTAGCGTCTAGCGCTTTTACTTGTAAACCTAAACGACGAGGCGATGCATACCAGCTCACACCTTGGTGAGCAAGTTCTAAGCTTTCAAGTTCTGCTGTTAAGTTTGCAGCAAAGGCTTCGGCTAATTTTCGAAGTGATTTTGGTGGCAATTCTTCGGTGCCAATTTCTACTAATAAATTTTCTGCTGACATGCTTACTTATCCTTACACAGCGGGAAACCAAGCGCTTCACGTGCATCGTAATAACTTTGTGCACACGCTTTTGATAATGCACGAACGCGTAAAATGTAACGTTGACGCTCGGTCACCGAAATAGCATGACGTGCGTCTAATAAGTTAAATGCGTGCGATGCTTTCATTACTTGCTCGTAGGCAGGTAATGGTAAGTTTGCTTCAATTAACTTTTGGCTTTCTGCTTCGCACTTATCGAACTGTGCAAATAAGTCTTCTACGTTTGCATGTTCAAAATTATAAGTAGACTGCTCTACTTCGTTTTGATGGAATACATCACCGTAGGTTACGCGCCCTAATGGACCGTCTGCCCATACTAAGTCGTAAATGCTATCTACGCCTTGAATATACATTGCTAAACGCTCTAGGCCGTAGGTAATTTCACCTGTGACCGGTGAGCATTCTAAGCCGCCCACTTGCTGGAAGTAGGTAAACTGCGTTACTTCCATGCCATTTAACCAAATTTCCCAGCCCAGTCCCCATGCACCCAGCGTTGGTGACTCCCAGTTATCTTCTACAAAGCGCACTTCGTGAGTAAGGGTATCAATGCCCATCGCCGCTAAAGAGCCTAAATAAAGCTCTTGGATATTATCTGGAGATGGCTTTAACACAACTTGGAATTGGTAGTAATGTTGTAAGCGGTTTGGGTTTTCACCGTAACGACCATCGGTAGGTCGACGACACGGTTGAACGTAAGCGCTCGACATAGGCTCTGGGCCAATTGATTTTAAAAATGTTTGCGGGTGAAATGTCCCTGCGCCCACTTCCATGTCAAGTGGTTGAATAATGACACAGCCTTGCTGTGCCCAATAATCCTGTAAAGCCAGGATCAAACCTTGAAAGGTTTTAACGTCATATTTTTGCATATTTTGGCTTTTTACTATCTGAGAAGTAGCGTGAAAATTACCCTCAGTATACCTTGTGCACACTCAGGTTTTAAGCAGTTTGTGCAATTGAGAAAATAAAAAAGGAGCCTAAGGCTCCTTTTTTGTGATTAGCATAAATTTAATTATACGTCTAAGTTAACCACACGCAGTGCATTCGTTTCTATGAACTCACGACGAGGCTCAACTTGATCGCCCATTAACGTAGCAAATAATTGATCCGCTGCAACAGCATCTTCAATCGTTACTTGCAACATACGGCGTGCGCTTGGATCCATGGTAGTTTCCCAAAGTTGATTTGGGTTCATTTCACCAAGTCCTTTATAGCGTTGAATATAGATCCCACGCTTAGATTCTGCGATCAACCATTCCAATGCATCCACAAAGTTATCAACAGGTTTTGTTTTTTCACCGCGTTGGATGTAAGCACCCTCAGTGATGATATTAGCAATATTTTTACCTGTTACAGCAATACGTTGGTAATCTCTTGAAGTAATAAAGTCATAATGAAGTACATGCGCTTTATCCACACCATGCTGACGAATATTCACAACAGGGTAATATAAATTACGCTCTGTATCGTGTTCAGTACCTGCGTGGAAAATAGTTGCATCTTCATCACGCGCAACTAAGTCATCAACAAGCTCTTTGGTCCAAGCAATTACCTTAGCCTCGTCTGAAAGGTCTTCTTTTTTCAGCTCGCTTTGGTAAATCAAACGGTTCATCACTGTGTTTGGATACTTACGCTTTAAGCGCTCGATAACTTTAACCGTGTTTTGGTAATCATGAACGATTGCTTCTAACGCTTCACCATCAACCGCTTCTGCACTATCACTCGTGTAAAGAGCAGCATTACTTAGCGCTAAAGATGTAAGGTAATCAACTAATGCAGGGTCATCTTTAATATAACGCTCTTGCTTACCTTTTTTCACTTTATAAAGAGGTGGCTGAGCAATATAAATGTAACCACGTTCAACAATTTCCGGCATTTGACGGTAGAAGAACGTTAGTAGCAAGGTACGAATATGAGAGCCATCCACGTCGGCATCGGTCATGATGATGATACGGTGGTAACGTAGTTTTTCTGGGTTATATTCGTCACGGCCAATACCACAACCTAATGCAGTAATTAGCGTTGCCACTTCTTGTGAAGAAAGCATTTTATCAAAACGTGCTTTTTCTACGTTTAAGATTTTACCTTTAAGCGGAAGAATCGCTTGATTCTTACGGTTACGACCCTGCTTGGCTGAACCGCCAGCTGAGTCACCCTCCACTATGTATAGTTCAGATTGGGCTGGATCTTTTTCTTGGCAATCAGCTAATTTACCTGGTAAACCAGCTAAGTCCATAGCGCCTTTACGACGTGTCATTTCACGCGCTTTACGCGCTGCTTCACGGGCGCGTGCTGCATCAATAATTTTGCCAACAACAATTTTTGCATCCAATGGGTTTTCCAATAAAAACTCAGTGAATTTTTCAGCCATTGCTTGCTCAACTGCAGACTTAACTTCGCTAGAAACTAGCTTGTCTTTTGTTTGTGATGAGAACTTTGGATCAGGTACTTTAACACTCACAACTGCAGTTAAGCCTTCACGCGCATCATCGCCCGTTGCATTACTGGTTGTTTTAGCTTTTTTGTTAAAGCCTTCTTTTTCCATGTAGTTATTAAGCGTACGCGTTAGCGCCGATCTAAAACCAGCTAAGTGAGTACCACCATCACGTTGAGGAATATTATTTGTGAAACAGTAAATGTTTTCTTGGAATGCATCATTCCACTGCATTGATACTTCTACACTAATACCATCTTCTTCACGTTCGTGAGTAAAATGGAATACCCCTTTATGCACTGGTGTTTTATTGCGGTTTAGGTATTCAACGAATGCTCTGATACCGCCTTCGTACTTAAAGTGGTCGCTTTTATTTTCTTCGCGCTCATCGCTTAATATGATACTTACACCTGAATTCAAAAACGACAGCTCGCGTAAACGCTTTGCCAAAATATCGTAATGAAAATCAAGGTTAGTGAACGTTTCGCCACTTGGCCAAAAACGAATTTCAGTACCATTTGTTTCAGAATCACCAATTACAGCTAGTGGTGCATCAGGTACACCCATAGTGTAAAACTGCTCATGAAGTTTACCTTCACGACGAATGGTTAGTTTTAATTTTTCTGATAATGCATTTACTACCGATACACCAACACCGTGTAAGCCACCTGATACTTTATAAGAGTTATCATCAAACTTACCACCGGCGTGTAGTACCGTCATAATTACTTCAGCTGCAGATACACCTTCTTCTTCATGTATAGAAGTAGGAATACCACGGCCGTTATCTCTTACAGATACCGAACCGTCTAAGTGAATAGTGACATAAATATCATCACAGTGACCAGCTAAGGCCTCATCGATAGAGTTATCAACGACCTCAAACACCATGTGGTGTAAGCCCGTACCATCATCGGTGTCCCCTATATACATACCAGGACGCTTTCTTACTGCATCTAATCCTTTAAGTACTTTAATACTCGACGAATCATAATTCTCAGACATGGTTAATCCCACTTATCTTGTTATTAGGTTGCCATGTTTCACGTGGAACATTTTTAGTTCTCGTTGCATGGGTTCCACCACAGCAGAAATACTTTCAGATAAAATTGAAGAAATAAATATTTGAGAACTACAGTGAGTCAATAACTGGCCCACTTTCTCTTTTGTATCTTCGCTTAGTTCTGAAGGTAGATCATCTATTAGCAATATTGATTGCTTATCTGTCTCTGACTCAATTAAGCTATTTTGCGTTACTTTTAACGCATACAACAATAACTTTAATTGCCCGCGTGAGAATACATTCTCAACACTGCAGCCAGCGACACTAAAACTAAAATCAGCCTTATGAGGGCCTTTACTTGTAAAGCCTTGGCGAGCATCTCGCTCAAAACTTTGCTCTAACGCATCACAAAGAGATTCACTCTCTTTCCAGCCCGCATTGAAGCTAATTTCTAAATCGCGTATTAGCGTTAATTCTGCACACATTTTATCAAAAAATTGCTGCTTAAACCTAGTTATATACGCGATTCTTAATTTATTTATTTGTTCAGCCAGTCTAACAAATTCTTTGTCCCAAAACTTGATTTGGTCAAAATAATTCTTAGGCTTAGATTTTAATAAGGCGTTGCGTTGTTTAAGCACTTTATTAAACGATTGCCATAAGAAAAAAAACTCATGTTCCACGTGGAACAAACCTAAGTCTAAAAACTTTCTGCGCTCCTTAGGACCGCCAAAAAATAGTGAATAGCTCTCTGGTGTTATAATTTGTACCGGCATTAACTGGGCAAGTTCAGATACTTTTCGACTCGCCTTACCCTGGATTTTTAAATTGGTTTCACCCGCTTGGGTTTTACTAATACCAATAGGGATAGATAAATCGTATAACGCTTTGCGGCCATGAATAACAAACTGATCTTGCTGGTGTGCAATAATACTTTTATGTTTAGAAGTTCGAAAAGATTTGCCGTGAGAAAGGTAATATATAGCCTCTAAAAGGCTGGTTTTTCCGCTGCCGTTTTCACCATAAATTATATTAACGCCATTAACTGGTTCTAGCGTCAGCGCCTCAATATTACGAAAATATTTGAGGCTCAAATGACTTAAGCTCATTATGTATTTATAATCTTATAAACGCATAGGCATAACGACGTACATCGCTTCTTCATCGCCAGCACCTTCTATTAGTGCACTGCTATTTGAATCGGCAAGTGTAAATAACACATCTTCAGTTTTTAATGTATTTAATACATCAAGCACGTAAGACACATTAAACCCTATTTCTAGGTCATCGCCCTCGTACATTACTTCAACTACTTCTTCCGCTTGTTCTTGCTCTGGGTTGTTAGCCGTAATTTTTAATAAACCGTTTGATAAATTTAAACGTACACCACGAAATTTTTCGTTCGATAAAATCGATACGCGTTGAAATGCATTACGTAACCATTCTCTGTTTGCTGTAATAACTTTATCGCCACCGCGTGGTAAAACACGGCGGTAATCAGGGAAACGGCCATCAACTAATTTACTCGTAAAAGTAAACTCAATATCAATAATACGGATGTGGTTAGCACCAAACTGAATAGTGACTAACTCTTGGTCGGCCACCATTAGGCGCATAATTTCTTGCACGCCTTTGCGCGGTATAATTAATTGGCGCTGTGTATTTAATGACTGACCTAGTTGCTTTTGTGCAATCGCTAAACGGTGCCCATCAGTGGCGACTGTTTTTATATCGCTGTTATCAACTTCAAACGACATGCCGTTTAAGTAATAACGCACATCTTGGTTTGCCATTGAAAAGTGCGTGCTTTCAAGTAATTTACGCAACTCTAAACGCGTTAGTTGAAACTCAACCTCACCATCCCACTGCTCTAAATTAGGAAAATCTTCAGCCGCTAATGTGGTCAATGAAAAACGACTTTTACCACTGGTTAAAAGTAGCTGATGGTCTTGCAAGCTTAAAGTAAGATCAGAACCATCCGGTAAACTTTTACAAATATCGAGTAATTTTTTAGCCGGTAATGTGAGCTTGGTATCGGCAACATCATCACCTACAAACACGCTCGCCACTAATTCAATTTCAAGGTCGGTCCCTGTCATTGAAAGCTGGCCATTTTCTACCACGAGTAATACGTTAGATAAAATAGGTAACGTATGCTTACGCTCTATGGCACCCGATACTTGCACCAATGGTTTTAAAAATTGTTCTCTTGATATTGTTATTTGCATAATAAAGTCAGCCCTAAGATGACAATGTTCTTATTAAATTTTGGTAATCTTCTTTAATCTCGTGGCTTTCGTCACGTAATGATTTAACTTTGCGACACGCGTGCAGTACTGTTGTATGGTCACGCCCACCAAAGGCATCCCCAATCTCAGGTAAGCTGTGATTAGTGAGTTCTTTAGATAATGCCATGGCAACTTGGCGCGGCCTTGCTATAGAGCGGCTGCGGCGCTTAGACAGTAAATCAGACACACGTATTCTATAGTATTCTGCTACCGTACGTTGAATATTGTCTATGGTGACTAGTTTATCTTGCAGTGCGAGTAAATCACGCAGTGCTTCTTTTACAAAGTCGATAGAAATTGGGCGGCCGGTAAAGTTTGCATTAGCAATTACACGGTTTAAAGCCCCTTCAAGTTCACGTACGTTTGAACGTAATTTTTTAGCGATAAAAAATGCCACTTCATGCGGTAAATTAATTTTACTTTGCTGGGCTTTTTTCATCAAAATGGCAACGCGTGTTTCAAGCTCTGGCGGCTCAATCGCGATAGTTAATCCCCAACCAAAACGAGATTTAAGGCGATCTTCAACTCCTTCTATCTCTTTAGGATAACGGTCAGAGGTTAAAATAATTTGCTGGTTACCTTCTAATAATGCATTAAAGGTATGAAAGAACTCTTCTTGTGAACGTTCTTTATTAGCAAAAAATTGAATGTCATCAATCATGAGTGCATCAACACTGCGGTAATAACGCTTAAACTCTTCAATCGCATTATTTTGCAGTGCTTTAACCATGTCTTGCACAAAGCGTTCTGAATGCATGTAGACAATTTTAGCATCTGGCTTATTGGCCATAATACCGTTGCCTACCGCATGTAATAAATGCGTTTTACCTAAGCCCGTACCACCGTAAATAAAAACAGGGTTAAATGCAGAGCCAGGATTATCTGCTACCTGAGTGGCAGCCGCTTTTGCTAATTGGTTAGATTTACCCTCAACAAAACTGTCAAAGGTATAGTTTTCTTTAATGTTTGATTTATAACCCGATTTAGGAGCGGGCTCAACAACTGGCTTTTGTTCTCGTGGTTGTTGTTTTGCCGTTGCTTGCGTACTTGGTGCTGATTGTGATTCAACTACCGGCGCAGCTTGTGCATTTAATAGCGGCTTGCTGCCTACATCAAAGCGTAATTCAGGGGCTTCTACACCACAAATTTCAACCAGTAACTCATTTATTCTATTTAGGTACTTTTCTCTTACCCAATCAAGTACAAAACGATTAGGCGCATAAATCGTCAAGGTATCTTCGGTACTTTCTGCTTGAAGTGGTCTGACCCACATACTAAATTGCTGCGAAGGCAATTCATCTTGCAATACATATAAACAACTTTGCCAAACCGACAGATACACAGTAAAACTCCCAGAGATATAATTTTTATTCCCGCACATCAATAATGATTCAAAAATCACACCTGTATTGCGTTTAAATGGCTCAATAAGCAGCCCAAGACCGACTATTATGAATGCACTTTATCCACAAGTAAAAGATTGATTTTTATAAAATTGTTGATATCGATGTATAAATATAATAACAGACTGATTTAAATAGCTTTTTATTTTAAAGCCTGATTAGAGATCATAACAAAACTGGCAGCAGATCGCGACTATAATTTATGATCTAATTTACTTTTCCCATGCTTTTATTCACTTTTTATACAGGGGCTGTGGAAAACTTCTTATTTATGATGATCCTATCGGATCATGAAAATTGATCATAAATAAACATGCTTTACGCGCTCTATTATGATTGACTTTTCGTCACTTCATCTATAATATCTCGCGCTCGCAATGGCACCTGTGCCAGGATCGCGACCTGCATAGGATGTTTTAACTTTAACCGATCGGATGAGATTGTTATGAAAAGAACTTTTCAACCTAGCGTTTTAAAACGCAAACGTACACACGGTTTCCGTGCTCGTATGGCAACTGTAAATGGCCGTAAAGTATTAGCTCGTCGCCGTGCTAAAGGCCGCAAAGTTCTTTCTGCTTAATTTATAAGTGGAAGACTTTAGCTTTGGCAGGGAGTTACGTCTGTTAACTCCCTCGCATTACTCTCGCATATTTAATGAACCCGCTCGGGCTGCAACTCCTTTCTTTACTTTATTAGCAAAACCAAGTGACCAGTCAAAACCTAGGTTAGGCCTTACTGTTGCTAAAAAACGTGTAAAAAAGGCATGTCAACGAAACCGTATTAAACGTCTTGCTCGCGAAAGTTTTCGTTTAAACCAACATACTCTCGATAATATAGATATTGTGTTGATGGTAAAAAGTGGCATTGATGAACAGTCCAATGAAGAATTAACCAAACAACTAACAAAGTTGTGGCGTAAAATTAATGAACGCTGCAAACCCGGTGCCCCTAAACCGCCACCATTTAAAAAACGCCCAAACAAATCAGCTAAATCGACTAAACAAACTCAATAGCAATAGAATTACAGGGTTAATTAAGGTATCTTTAGCTCACCTTTTAATCATGCGTTTAAAATCTTAAAGTAAGTCTTTAAATACATGGTATCTATTCACTAAACATAACGTAGGGGCATGTACAACATGAGGTTACTTAAACCACTTGCTGCGTTACCAACACGTTGTTTAGTTTTATTTATCCGCGGTTATCAAAAGTGGATTAGCCCGCTATTGGGTCCGCATTGTCGTTTTAATCCAACCTGTTCTAGCTACGCTATTCAAGCAATTAATTTGCATGGTGCAGTAAAAGGCAGTTGGCTCGCAGTTAAACGCATATTAAAATGCCATCCTTTACATTCAGGTGGAGACGACCCCGTTCCTGAAAAATTAACCCGTATTAACCACCAACACGAGAAATAAGAGCTGTTATGGAATCGCAACGCACGTTTTTATTCATCGGCCTAATGCTAGTGTCGTTTTTATTATTTCAAGAATGGAATAATGACTACAACACGCCAAAAGCCGATCCTAGTGCCACTACACAAACACTAAAAGCAAACTCACCGGAATCAGATGATTATGTTCCAGCTTCATCAGACTCTGGTTTACCTGCTTCAACTACTTTAGCTAAACGCTCAGTCATTGATATTACAACTGACGTGTTCAAAGTTAAAATTGACACCAAAGGCGGTGACATTGTTGAAACAGACTTAATTAATTATAAAGAAACCAAAGGCAGTGATGTTCCTTACATGCTACTTGGTGAGTTTGATGGTAAACAATACTTTTCACAAAGTGGTTTAATAGGTTTAAATGGCCCAGATGCATCTGCAAATGGTCGTCCTACTTACCAATCAGAGCAAACCTCTTACACCTTAACAGGTGATGAGCTTCGCGTTCCACTGCAATTTACCGACAGCAACGGTGTAAGCTTTACTAAGACTTATGTATTCAAAAAGGGTCAGTATGATGTTGGCTTAGAATATAAAGTTAACAACACCACCAGCGCGCCTGTTCAAGTACAGCTTTACACACAAATAAAGCGTACCGTACAAGAAAAAGGCAGCATGGTTGATCAAAACTATTTAGGGGCTGCATACGGTACAGATGAGGAACCATACGAAAAGTATAGTTTTTCAGATATGGCCGATAAAAACCTAAACATTAATACCCAAGGTGGTTACGTTGCCTTTATTCAGCATTACTTTGTAAGTGCTTGGGTACCAATGCAAGATCAAGCGAATACACTTTATAGTTTAATCACTAAAAGTAACGCAGCTATTATTGGTGTTAAAGACGAAGCGGTAAATGTTCAAGCTGGTAGTGAGCAAGTACTTACTGCAACTTATTACATGGGCCCTAAAGAGTCAGATAAACTTGAAGCGATTCACACTGACCTAGACTTAACCGTTGATTACGGTTGGTTATGGTTTATCTCTCAGCCGTTATTTGTACTATTAAAATGGTTACACAGTATTTTAGGTAACTGGGGTGTAGCAATTATAGCCATCACTATTATCGTTAAATCATTAATGTACCCACTTACTAAAGCACAATACACCTCAATGGCTAAAATGCGTGCATTACAGCCTAAGATGAAAGCGCTAAAAGAAAAGTATGGCGATGATCGTCAAAAATTCGGCCAAGCGACCATGGAAATGTACCGTAAAGAAAAAGTAAACCCTATGGGTGGCTGTTTCCCTATTTTACTGCAAATGCCAATCTTCTTAGCCTTGTTCTATGTATTCTTAGAGTCTACAGAACTTCGTCACGCTGAATTTGTACTTTGGCTAACTGACCTTTCTGCGAAAGACCCATACTACGTATTACCAATCTTATTTGGTGCGAGTATGTTTATAACGCAAAAACTACAACCTATGACGGTTACCGATCCAATGCAGCAAAAAATGATGACCTTTATGCCGGTTATCTTCTCTGTGTTCTTCTTATGGTTCCCATCTGGTTTAGTACTTTACTGGTTAGTGTCTAACCTTATCTCTATTGTCCAGATGTTAATCATCTACCGTGGCATGGAAAAGAAAGGTATTAAAGTAAGGGGCTAACTCCCCTTACCTACAAAAAAGGCGACCTAGGTCGCCTTTTTTAATATCTGAAATTTACTCACTAAGAATAGGCGAATAAAGCGACTTTGGTACACTGCGCTCACTAAAGTTCACACCCGTTATTGTCAGAGAGAAAATAGCTAAACCTATCGCCACGTAACCTGATATGCCTAACCACTCAAAAACAGTTTTTTTACGCCTCACTCTGAGCCAACTCATATATATGCCAACAGCACTAACAAAACTCATAAAACCGCCGAATAGCGCCCAAATAAGTTTAGTGCCGAGGCCTGCAAAGTTACCAAAATGCAAAGGATCGGCAGTATCTTTAATACGAGGAATAAGCGGTAAATCTTCTCCTTTTTGTACTGCTAATACTGTGCCTGTCGTTGGCTTTAAATACACGCGATTGGCGCGTAAGCGAAGTAAAATATCATCGTTATAACCACGTACTTCAATAGGTTGATTCTTTTTATTACCATAACGTATATAGCGAATATCAAGCGTCGGAAATGCCTGCTGCGCAGCGTTATAAGCCTGAGTTAAGCTTATTGGTTTTGCATTAACACTGGGTGTTTGTTTTTTAAATTCACTAACAGCGACTGGTGGTGCAATATAATGCTTTATTTTCGCTGTTTGCAAACCATGTTCAATAAGGTACCACAGACCTGTTATGGCTATGATAGCCATAAACCACATACTCCATAACCCAAGAAACTTATGCCAATCAGACCAGCCATTTCGTTTATCTAAAACCAGCTGGGCAGGCTTTTTAAAAAAGCCCTGCCACCAGCGACGATACACATAAAAACTCGAAACCAGCAGAATAACCAATAAAATACTTAAGCTTGTAACAATTAGCTTACCTATCCAGCCCATGGATAAATACATGTGCCAGTTACGTAAAAACCGTGAAGCACGTGCCCATTCACCCTCACCTAACACATGCCCTGTGGCTGCATCTAAATAAATAAACCGAAATGCGTCATCTATTTTTAGTGCAACTTCCAAAGCCAAGTACTCTTGCTTATGGCGCTGAAGATACAACACTTGTGCACCTGAATAATGCTTGTTGAGGGTATTTTCAATGGCTTGATAGTTGGTGATTGAAGAGGACGTTAACGCACGATACTTACTGTCTGTCAGGTATTCAATTTCATGACTTAACGTCGCAAGTGTACCAGATAAACAAACAACAAAAAGCAGGACACCAACAAAGAGCCCTGCCCATGAATGCAGATTAAACCATTGTTTAGCGTTCACACGCCACCTTTAAAAGCTGTATTTAGCACTAAGATAAATACGGCGAGGTTCACCTGGGAAGTGCCCTGTACGTTCAATAAAGCCACTACTAGCATATTCTTTATCAAACAAATTTTTAACCGACAATTGCCACTGCCAATTATCTACTGTGGTTTGCCATGCCATATTATAAATAGTGTAAGGCTTAACTTGTTGACCACCTAAGCTTAGCTGTTCGTCAACATAGTCTAAACCGGCAGAAATAGAGGAAGATAAGCGAGGAAGCTCGTAGCGTGTCCAAATGCCCACTGTATTTTGTGGGGCATTAGCAAACTTATCACTATCAGGGATTTGATTACGAATGCTTTCATTCGCTTTAGTGATACGGGTATCATTATAGGCATAGTTAGCGGTCACAACCCAGCGCTCGGTAATATCACCAACCACTTCAATTTCAAATCCTTTACTTTCTACTTCACCTACAGCCACTAGGTCGTCAACACCATCGCCAGCTACATCACCTAATAAGCTTGCTTGGAGGATATTTTCACGAACAATATTGTAAGCAGCCAAATTAACTGCCAAGCTATCATCAAGCAGTTTACTTTTTAAACCAACTTCATTGATACGGCTTGTTTCTGGAGAAAATGGCCCACCCTTAGCCGTTTCTTGATCAGTTGCACTTTGTGGAACAAAGCCCGTACCGTATAAAGCATAGGGGTAGAAAGTATCGTTAATGTTGTAAGTTGTACCCACACGATAAGTCACATCACTATCTGAAAACTCAGTTTGATTTAACTCGTCTTTATCTTCAAAGCGATCATATCTTAACCCTGCGGTGATACTCCAATTAGTGGTAATATCGAGCTGATCTTGAACATAAGCACCAAAACGAGTGCTATTCGTTCGACCTAACCGTGGTGTAATGCTATCTAAATTATAATCATCAGCCGCTGTAAGACCATATTCAGGGTTGTAAAGATCAAGCCCGGGTACAGGTCCACCTTGACTCTGTTGCTTTGCCGTACGATATACACTTTCAAAGTTATGCTCATACCAATCACTACCCAGTAATACTTGATGTTGCATATCAGCCAATAAAAACTCCGCAACCGCATTAGCCGTTAAACTAAAACCTTCATTCTCACGAACTTGATCACGAAACTCTCGATCACTCCAATCAAGCACACCATCGCCATCTGTATCATCGAGTCCTTTCGGTTCATGATAGTTTTGCACTTCTTTATTATCGAAATAACGAGCCGTAATATCCGTTCGCCAAACATCATTAATATCGTGCTTTAAAGTAGCTTGATAAACATGAGCTTCAACATTTTGAAAGTCAGTCGCTTCATTATGATTCCAGCTAATATCTGTAATAAATTGGCCATTATCATCAGCGGGTACACCGCGTAAACGTGCACCACCTAACTCTTGCTCAATAAAAGTGTATTGCGTAGTCAGCTCTGTCGCACTATTAATTAACCAAGTATAACCAAGATCAACAATGGTGTTATCGCTACTGGTATTAGTACGAAAGGGATTTTCTGAATCACGATATAAACCAACACGGTAAGCATGGTTATCGAGCGATTCACTTAGCGTACCAGTACTTTGTATCGCCCCACTGAAAAAGTCATCATTACCTACTTCAACTTCAATGCTGTGCTCATCGGTAAACTTTGGCTTTTTAGTTACATAATTAATAATGCCGCCAGGGTTTCCGCTACCATAAATAGCGCCCGCAGGGCCTTTTAATACGGCAACTTGTTCAATATTAAATAACTGTGGGACAGCAAAACCATTAAATGGGTCGCCTTTTACACCATCGTATAAGATCTCATCTTGGCGAAAACCACGAAACGTCACCCCGGAATAACTAAATGCGTTAACCCCTGCAATATTGCTATATAAATCGGTAATTTGACGTGCAGCCTGATCGTTAATTAACGCTTGGGGAAGAATTTGAATGGACTGCGGGATTTTCTCAATTGGGGTATTTGTCCGAGTCCCAAAACTGGATTCTGTTGGTCTGTATAAAGAAAAAGCACGGCCAACAACATCAATAGTTTCTATTTCATTTTCAATATTTTGATTTTCAGCTAGTGAAGAACCTGAAAAACTGACTAGAACTGCCAATAAAACTGGAGAATAGCGCATAAAGTTTAAGTACGTAGAAAAATAATACGCATATGCTAATGAATATAGTTATCATTTTCAATAACTGATTATTAATTAAAACTAAATAATGAAATGCTTAAAATGTATCTGCTGACGCATTTTTACATACAGCTATTCGCATGAAATAAAGCCATAGGTTACAATACAAACCAGCATTCACTTTCATATTGGCAATTTCAAACGCATGATTAATCAAGACACTATCGCAGCACAAGCAACCGCACCAGGACGTGGTGGGGTTGGTATTATTCGTGTTTCAGGCAGCCTAGCAAAACAAGTCGCTGAGAAAATAGTAGGTAAAATACCTAAAGTTCGCTTTGCCGACTACGTGCCTTTTAATAACCTTGCAGGGGATCAGCTTGATCAAGGTATTGCAATTTACTTTGCCGGCCCACACTCATTTACCGGTGAAGACGTACTCGAACTTCAAGGCCATGGTGGCCCTGTTGTCCTTGATATGCTACTTAAAGAAATAAGTAAAATAGACGGTGTACGTTTAGCAAAGCCTGGTGAATTCTCTGAGCGTGCCTTTATGAACGACAAGCTTGATTTAACTCAAGCTGAAGCTATTGCAGATTTAATAAATGCAACCAGTGAGCAAGCGGCTAAAAGCGCCCTACAGTCACTTCAAGGCCAATTCTCTAAGCACATAGAAACCCTAGTAGAAAAAGTCATTCACTTACGTATGTATGTGGAAGCAGCTATTGATTTTCCTGACGAAGAAATCGATTTTTTATCAGACGGAAAAGTAGGCGGGGATTTGAATGCCATTATTGAGCAACTCAATGCGGTTACTAATCAAGCCAAACAAGGTAGCATAATGCGCGAAGGTATGCGTGTCGTTATTGCAGGTCGTCCTAATGCAGGTAAATCAAGCTTACTTAATGCATTAGCAGGACGAGAAGCGGCAATCGTAACTGAAATAGCCGGCACCACCCGCGATGTACTTCGTGAGCACATACATATAGATGGTATGCCACTACATATAATCGACACCGCAGGCCTGCGTGAAAGCCCAGATCGCGTTGAACAAATAGGTATTGAGCGTGCATGGGATGAAATAAACCAAGCCGATCGCGTGTTATTTATGCTTGATGGTACAGATACAGCCGATACCGCCCCTCATGCTATTTGGCCAGAATTTATGGCTAAGTTACCCCAAGGTATGGGCGTGACCGTGATCAGAAACAAAGCCGATTTATCAGGTGATGTAGTCGGTATGGATCAAGAGCAACAATATCCGGTCATCAGTTTAAGCGCTAAGAATGCTGACGGCATAGAACTAGTGCGTGAGCACTTAAAAGCCTGTATTGGTTTTGATGGGGCCACAGAGGGTGGCTTTATGGCGCGTCGTCGTCACTTAGATGCCCTTGAGCATGCAGCCTACCACTTAGATACCGGTAAAACACAATTAGAAATGCATGTTGCCGGTGAAATTTTGGCTGAAGAACTGCGTTTAACGCAGCAGTATCTTAACGAAATAACTGGTGAATTTACCTCAGATGATCTACTTGGCAAAATATTTAGCTCGTTCTGTATCGGTAAATAGTCGAATTAATAAGTAACGATATAATTTATTAAGGGTGCTTAGGCGCCCTTTTTAATGCCCAATCTTACAATAACAACTCACCTAGCTGTGCTTTAATAATCCACTTTAAAAACCAAACAGACTACAAATACAGTTTAAGCTGCACTTATATCAGCCTCAATTCGCCTTTAATAATGTACATAAAAGATGTAACAACGCTAATAATCACAGCAAATAGCGGCTAGAAAGCCTTAATTTATAGAAAAAATAGCCGTAGTTATGCCTATTAAACACTCTAAAAGTGAAGCTATAGCATTGGTTATCCATGTTTGAATAGGGGGAATGATCAAGTCATAAAAACAAAACGTAGCTAAAAAATACGTTTTGTTCGTCTACACCACCAGCAAAATTCAGTTAAATATTCACTTTAGATCACTCAAATTTATTTTTTTGCAGATCAGTTATCCACAATTGCGTGTTTTTTTGCTTCAGCGAGGAATTAAACGTCTTTAAAATGGGGAAATAAGCTGTATTTAATTAAAAAAGGGCTGTTTATAAAAAATAATAATGGATATTTAGCCCGATCTAATCAAATAGATCATTTTTTAAAATTTTTTTCGATCCCAATTTAAGGTTATCAACAAGCTTTATATCCACATTAAGATCAACAAGCATCTATACGTTTATTTTCAATCGCTGGTGGAAAATACTAAATATAAAATCAATGACTTAGCAATAAAACTGCAACTTTAATTGATAGTTAAGCAGAGCTTTCCCCAACCTTATCAACAACTTGATCAGAAGATTACATTTAAAGATATTTTGTTAAACCTTTAATTATCAGGTAGTTAAACAATACATTTAAGTAAAGGCTTAAATAAGTACAAAAATAGTTATACAAAATAGCACTCTTAACTTTACTGTTATACTCACTGGGCTATCATAGGCGGCAATTAAAACTAATAGTGATCACAAATATTCATGAGTTCAGTAAATCTTATCGTTGGTAGTCAAATGGGATCCGCAGAATACGTTGCCGAGCAACTAAGCGATGCGCTTAATAGCCAAGGTATTAATACCCAACTACATGATCAACCTGAATTTAGTGAAATAGATCAGCAAAATACCATTTGGTTAATTTGTACATCAACCTATGGTGCGGGTGATTACCCAGAAAACCTTATTAACTTTGTTGATGAGTTATCTCAAGTTGATGATTTATCGCACTTAAAGTACACGGTCATCGCTTTAGGTGATACCAGTTATGACACGTATAACCTTGCAGGGCGTAATATAGATACGCTTTTAAGCCAAAAAGGCGCGATACAGTTAGCACCGCGGTTAGAACTGAATATTCTTGATGAAGCACTTCCAGAAGATACGGCCTTAGCTTGGTTAGACTCGTGGATAGCAAAAACAGGTCTAAAATAGAAAGATCAAGTAAAAAGTTATAAATAAAGTTACCCACAATTTACTAATAATTTAAAAGATTTTGTGGATAAACACTGATTAAACTGCTTTTTTAACCATGCTTATCCATGGGATAAGATCGAGGCTTGATCGGCCTGTGCATAACAGCCTGTTTTGATCAGAGCTTATTTGCCTGAAGATCCGATCATATTAACACCTTTAGATCCGATCTAATTATATGTTTTTAATCATGATCTAAAGCTTATCAACAGAAAAGCTGATCAGTAGTAGTAATAGTATTAAAAGATCTCTTTAAAAGATCCTTTATATTATTAGAGATCACTTACTTAGATCTTGAGCACTGTTTAATCATTTATCTTCTGCTAATTTCTAGGTAGAATACGCTCCCTTTTGAAGTTTACTGGTTTGATTTAAGTAGGATCCCATTAATGATTTTTCACGAAAATTTTGACGTTATCGTAGTAGGTGGTGGACATGCTGGCACTGAAGCCGCATTGGCAGCTGCCCGTATGGGGATGAATACCCTGCTGCTGACTCACAATATGGATACCCTTGGTCAAATGTCTTGTAACCCAGCGATTGGTGGCATTGGCAAAGGCCACTTAGTTAAAGAAATTGATGCCCTTGGTGGCGCAATGGCTCAGGCTATTGACAAAGGCGGGATCCAATTCCGTACGCTTAATTCTTCTAAAGGCCCTGCTGTACGAGCTACTCGTGCTCAAGCGGATCGTGCTTTGTACAAAGCGGCTATTCAGAACACACTTCAAAACCAAGAAAACTTAAAGATTTTTCAACAATCATGTGATGATCTTATCGTTGAAAACAACCGTGTAACAGGTGTCGTTACCCAAATGGGTCTGCGTTTCAGTGCCCCTAGTGTAGTACTAACCGTAGGCACATTCTTAGGTGGCCAAATTCATATCGGTCTTGAAAACTTTAAAGGTGGCCGTGCAGGCGATCCACCTTCAATTGCATTGGCTGATCGTTTACGCGAACTTCCATTTAGAGTGGATCGTTTAAAAACAGGTACACCACCACGTATTGATGCACGCACTGTTGATTTTTCTAAAATGCAAGAACAACCAGGTGATGCACCAACACCGGTATTCTCATTTATGGGTAAACAAAGTGACCACCCACAACAAATTCCGTGTTACATCACTTACACCAATGAAAAAACACATGATGTTATTCGCAAAAACTTACATCGCTCACCTATGTACTCAGGTGTTATCGAAGGAATAGGCCCACGTTACTGTCCGTCTATTGAAGATAAGATTGTCCGTTTTGCTGATAAAGATAAGCACCAGATATTTGTAGAGCCAGAAGGCTTAACGTCATACGAGTTATATCCTAACGGTATTTCAACCAGCTTACCGTTCGATGTGCAGTTAGAAATTGTGCAATCGATCACCGGATTTGAAAATGCACATATTTGTCGTCCTGGCTACGCTATTGAATATGACTTTTTTGATCCGCGCGACTTAAAACAATCATTAGAAACTAAATTTATTGATGGTTTATTTTTTGCTGGTCAGATTAATGGTACGACCGGTTACGAAGAAGCGGGCGCACAAGGTCTGATCGCAGGTATGAATGCGGCATTACAAGTGCAAGGCAAAGAGTCGTGGACGCCACGTCGTGATGAAGCCTATGTTGGCGTACTAATTGACGACCTAGCAACACTGGGTACAAAAGAACCATACCGCATGTTTACTAGCCGTGCTGAATATCGTTTGTTACTACGTGAAGACAACGCTGATATACGTTTAACTGAAAAAGGCCGTGAATTAGGTTTAGTTAATGATGAACGTTGGCAAGCATTCAACGAAAAAATGGAAGTGATCGCTAAAGAGAAACAGCGTATTAAAGATACCTGGATCCATAAAGATCATGCGGTTGTTGATCAAGTAAATGAATTACTTAAAACGCCACTTGTGCGTGAAGCCAGCTTAGAAGAATTATTACGCCGACCTGAAGTGCGTTATAACGACTTGATGGCCATTGAAGGACTCGGATCTGAGTTTACCAATAAGGCCGCCTTAGAGCAGGTTGAAATTCATACTAAGTACGCAGGTTACATTGCACGCCAGCAAGATGAGATCAATAAGCAGCTTCGTCATGAGGAAACTATTTTACCAAAAGAGTTTGATTATAAAACCGTCTCTGGTTTATCAAATGAGGTTGTTGCTAAGCTAATTGATGCTCGTCCAGACACTATTGGTCAAGCTTCGCGTATTTCTGGTATCACCCCAGCGGCGATTTCGCTATTATTAGTGTATCTGAAGAAGCAAGGCTTGTTGCGCAAAACTGCGTAACGGTAAAGGTACATTGTGTTACAGCAACAATTAACAACTTTGTTAGCGCAAACTGATATTGCGCTAACACAAAAACAACAGCAACAACTTGTTAGCTATGTCGAATTACTCGATAAGTGGAATAAAGCCTATAATTTAACCTCAGTACGTTTACCTCAAGAAATGATGGTTAAACATATAATGGATAGCTTAGTTGTTGCGCCTCACTTGACCGGTCATCATTATATTGATGTTGGCACAGGTCCTGGTTTACCGGGCATAGTGTTAGCTATTGCCTTACCCGATACGCAGTTTGTATTATTAGATAGTTTAGGTAAACGTGTACGTTTTTTAATGCATGTTAAACATGAGCTTGGCCTTGATAATGTGACTCCTGTGCAGTCAAGAGTTGAAGAATATCAACCAAGTGTTAAATTAGATGGCGTACTAAGTCGTGCATTTGCATCGTTACAAGATATGATTGACTGGTGTTCGCACTTAATCGATCATTCAGGTAAGTTCATTGCACTTAAAGGGGTATTTCCAAGTGAGGAATTAGACTCACTCCCTGCTGGTGTTAAGTTTGAGCAAAAAATTGCATTAGAAGTACCCGATTTAGATGCACAACGACATTTAATAATTCTTTCTAAAGACTAGGGATCAGAGACACTGTGGCAAAAGTCATCGCATTAGCAAATCAAAAAGGCGGAGTAGGTAAAACGACCACTGCCGTTAATCTCGCTGCATCTATGGCTGCAACGAAACGTAAAGTGCTGTTAATAGATCTCGATCCGCAAGGCAATGCGACCATGGGCAGTGGCGTCGACAAATATGGTGACGTCCCTACTATCTATGATTTACTCATAGAAGATAAGCCTATTGATGAGGTGATTATTAAAGAAACCTCAGGCGAGTATCATATGATTGCTGCAAACGGCGATGTGACCGCTGCAGAAGTTAAATTGATGGAATTATTTGCTCGCGAAGTACGCTTACGCAATGCACTTGAAAAAATTCAGGATCAGTACGAGTTTATTTTTATAGACTGCCCACCTTCTTTAAATATGTTAACCGTTAATGCCATGGCCGCTGCCGATTCTATTTTAGTCCCTATGCAATGTGAATATTATGCATTGGAAGGATTAACCGCATTAATGGACACGATTACGCAACTTGCTAAGTTAGTTAATCCTAACTTACAGATTGAAGGCATACTTCGTACTATGTACGATCCGCGTAATAGATTAGCAAATGATGTATCAGAACAATTAAAACAACATTTTGGCGATAAAGTATACCGTACGGTGATCCCACGTAATGTTCGACTTGCAGAAGCCCCAAGTTTTGGCGCACCGGCAATGTACTACGATCGAGCATCAAGTGGTGCGAAAGCGTATTTAGCTCTCGCGGGTGAAATGCTACGCAGAAAAGAAAAAACAACTCCCGTTGTCGCCTAACTTTGAGGTAAAAAAATAACATGTCTGCTAAAAAACGAGGTTTAGGCCGAGGACTCGATGCACTTTTAAGTTCATCTAAACCTGCACCAAGCGAAAGCAAGGAACACGACAGCGCCAATGTAACAAACGCAGTTGAAAATGCGGCACAGCCTAGCAACAGTGAATTACAAAAACTACCCATCGAGTTTTTACACTCAGGGAAATACCAACCTCGTAAAGACATGTCTGAAGAGGCACTTGAAGAACTCGCCAGTTCAATTCGTTCACAAGGGATAATTCAACCGATTGTTGTGCGCCCAGTAGCGTATAACAGTTATGAAATTATTGCCGGTGAACGTCGTTGGCGCGCGGCTCAAATTGCCAAGCTTGAGTTTGTACCGTGTATTATTAAAGATGTACCCGATGAAGCGGCCGTTGCTATTGCCCTAATTGAAAATATTCAGCGTGAAGACTTAAACGCCATGGAAGAAGCGATAGCGCTTAATCGCTTGCTTAATGAGTTTGAGTTAACGCATCAACAAGTGGCGGATGCAGTTGGTAAATCGCGTACGACCGTGACTAACTTATTACGCTTAAATAATCTTAATAACGATGTAAAGATATTGTTAGAGCATGGTGACATTGAAATGGGTCACGCTCGTTGCTTATTAGCACTTGAAGGTGAAGTGCAATCAGATGCAGCCCGTTTAGCTGTTGCGAAAGCATTGACCGTTCGCGAAACTGAAAAGCTAGTGCGCTCTATTTTAGAGCCTGCTCCAGCAAAAGAAGTAATAGAAAAAGACCCAGATGTTAAACAGTTAGAGCAACAACTTGCTGATAACCTAGGGGCAAAAGTAGAAATAAATTACAACAAAAAAGGCAAAGGGAAGTTGGTTATTTCTTACACTAATCTTGACGAGTTAGACGGTATTTTAAACCGTATCAATCAAGACTATTCCCACCATTAATTCATTGGATGTCTAAAAAGGGACATTTACAGCGATTTTGTGTTACAAAGCACCTACTCAAGTTGCAAAACTGGCAGGATTAAGTATAATTTCGCCAGTTTTCATACCCTGACAATTAGAGCGTCATAAAGGTTAATTAAAAGTGACTAATAAGTTAGCAGGCCCGTATAGGCTTGCCGCATTAAAATTAATTTGCCTTCAGGGATTTGTAGCCCTTTTAGCTGCACTAATAATTTTTATAGGTTGGGAAACCAATGCCGCACTTTCAGCATTAGCTGGTGGCGCTGTCGCAGTACTTCCTAACTTTGTATTTGCGCTTTATGCATTCAGATATATGGGTGCAAGTCGAGCAAATCAAGCGTATGCCTCGTTGAAACGCGGCAACGGATTAAAATTTATGCTAACAATCGTTTTGTTTGCACTAATGCTAAAGCTTTATCCGGTAGTTTTATTACCTTTCTTTTGTGCTTATGTGTTGGTGTTGTTTACAGGATTGTTTACACCCGTTTTTTTTAAACATTAACTTTTGGGATATAACATGGCTGCAGAAGAAGTTACTCTATCTAGCCATATTCAGCACCACTTAACCAATGCTAAGATGTGCTCGACCGACGCTGGTCTTGCCTTCAATAAAGCATGTACGGATAGTGGTTTCTGGACATGGCATGTAGATACCCTCGCATGGTCTATCGGACTAGGTCTAATATTTTTATGGATCTTCCGTAGTGCCGCAAAAAAATCAACTCTGGGTGTACCTGGAAAATTTCAGTGTTTCATTGAAATGGTTGTTGAGTTCGTTGGCGACAACGTACGTGATACCTTCCACGGTAAAAGTAAGCTAATTGCACCATTAGCATTAACTATATTCGTGTGGATATTCTTAATGAACTTAATGGATTTAATCCCAGTTGACTTCCTACCAGCATTTGCCGGCTTTGTTGGCGAAACTGCATTTGGTATGGATTCACACGACGTATACATGAAAATTGTACCAACTACAGATATCAACATGACCGCAGCACTTGCGCTGGGCGTGTTCATTCTAATGATTGGTTACTCAATAAAAATAAAGGGTATCGGCGGTTTTATTAAAGAACTAACACTTCATCCGTTTAGTTCAAACAATACAGCTATGCAGATTCTTTTAATCCCATTTAACCTATTACTAGAGCTTATCGCATTGGTTTCTAAGCCGTTTTCACTGGCACTGCGTTTGTTCGGTAACTTATATGCAGGTGAGTTAATCTTCATCCTTATCGGTGCAATAGGTTTAATGCAACTACCGTTGCACTTTGTATGGGCTGTATTCCATATCTTGGTAATTGTATTGCAAGCATTCGTATTCATGATGCTTACAATCGTATACCTAAGCATGGCAAGTTCGGATAATCACTAATTTATAACTTTTAATTTTTACTTTTAATTACAATTGAAACTTTGGAGAAAAAAATGGAACTAGTATTAGGTCTTAAGTACATCGCAGTAGCTTTACTTATCGGCTTCGGTGCAATCGGTACAGCAATCGGTTTTGGTAACATGGGCGGTAAATTCCTTGAAGCATGTGCGCGTCAACCTGAGCTTGCACCATCGCTACAAGTTAAAATGTTTATCCTTGCTGGTCTAATCGATGCTGTAGCAATGATTGGTGTTGGTATCGCGATGGTATTGTTGTTCGTACTTTAATTTTATTTTTTGAACAGCTTACTATTTAAGGAGGAGCGGTTGTGAACTTAAACGCCACTCTTATCGGTGAATTAATTGCGTTTACGGTGTTCGTATTATTTTGTATGAAATACGTATGGCCACCACTAAACGGTGCAATTGAAGCTCGCCAGAAGAAAATCGAAGATGGTTTAGCTGCCTCTGATAGAGCCGAAAAAGACTTAGAACTTGCGCAACACAAAGCTGCAGAACAGCTTAAAGATGCAAAGGCTCAAGCGGCTGATATCATTGAACAAGCTAAAAAGCGTGCCGTGCTAATTGTTGACGAAGAAACTGTTCGTGGTCAGCAAGAGCGTGAAAAAATTATTGCTCAAGGGCACTCTGAAATTGAATCAGAGCGTAACCGTGTGACAGAAGAGCTACGTAAGAAAGTAGCAACTCTGGCTGTGGTTGGCGCAGAAAGAATTTTAGAGCGCGAAATCAATCAAGCCGCACATAGTGACATCGTTGAAAAACTTGTCGCTGAGCTGTAATTAGGAGGGTATGAGCATGTCTGAATTGACTACTATCGCTCGCCCATACGCTAAAGCGGCTTTTGAACTTGCCGTTGAAAAAGGCACCATTGAAAGTTGGAATGACATGTTGTTCTTTGCTGGCCACGTTGCCAGCAATGAACAGGCATCAACCATTTTAGCTGGATTGCCTACTGCTACTGCACAAGCTGAGTTATTTATTAACTTATGTGGTGAGCAGCTCAACGAACAAGGTCAGAACCTAGTTAAGGTGATGGCTGAAAATGGACGTTTGATTGCACTACCTGAAGTTGCTCATTTATTTTCTGCTTTAAAAGCAGACTATGACAAAGAAATCGATATTGACGTGATTTCGGCAACGCCTCTTGCTGCAGCGCAGCAAGAATCATTGGTAGCGGCACTTGAAAAACGTTTCGCACGCAAAGTTAAGCTGAATTGTAGTGAAGACGCTACAGTTGTTGGCGGCCTTATTATCAAGGCGGGTGACACTGTAATTGACGGCTCTTTACGCGGTAAATTAAATCGCTTAGCCACAACACTACAATCGTAATTGGGAAAAAGAGCATGCAACTTAATTCCACTGAAATTTCAGATCTGATCAAACAACGTATTGAGAAGTTCGAAGTTGTAAGTGAAGCTCGTAACGAAGGTACAATTGTATCTGTTACTGACGGTATCATTCGCATCCACGGTCTAGCTGACTGTATGCAAGGTGAGATGATTGAGCTTCCTGGCAACCGTTATGCTATCGCACTAAACCTTGAGCGCGACTCAATTGGTGCAGTAGTAATGGGTCCTTACGCTGACCTTACTGAAGGCGTAAAAGTATACACAACTGGTCGTATCTTAGAAGTGCCTGTTGGTGCGGGTCTACTTGGTCGTGTTGTAAACACACTAGGTGCTCCTATCGATGGTAAAGGCGCTTTAGATAACGACGGTTTTGAACCTGTAGAAAAAATTGCACCAGGTGTAATCGAGCGTCAATCAGTAGATGAGCCAGTGCAAACTGGTTACAAATCTATCGATGCAATGATTCCAGTTGGTCGTGGTCAACGTGAGCTTGTTATCGGTGACCGCCAAACAGGTAAAACTGCACTAGCAATCGATGCAATCATCAACCAAAAAGACACAGGCGTTAAGTGTGTGTACGTAGCGGTTGGTCAAAAAGCATCTACTATTGCTAACGTAGTACGTAAATTAGAAGAGCACGGTGCACTTGCAAATACTATCGTAGTTGTAGCATCTGCTTCTGAATCTGCGGCACTTCAGTACTTAGCACCGTTCTCGGGCTGTACTATGGGTGAATACTTCCGTGACCGTGGTGAAAACGCATTAATCGTATATGATGATTTATCTAAGCAAGCTGTTGCTTACCGTCAAATCTCATTGCTACTTAAGCGTCCACCAGGCCGTGAAGCATACCCAGGTGACGTATTCTACCTTCACTCGCGTCTTTTAGAGCGTGCATCACGTGTAAACACTGATTACGTTGAAAAATTCACTAACGGTGAAGTGAAAGGTAAAACAGGTTCATTGACGGCATTGCCTATCATTGAAACTCAAGGCGGCGACGTTTCTGCGTTCGTACCGACAAACGTTATCTCTATCACCGATGGTCAGATCTTCTTAGAAACTGACTTATTCAACTCAGGTATCCGTCCGGCAGTAAATGCTGGTATCTCGGTATCGCGTGTTGGTGGTGCTGCACAAACTAAAATCGTTAAGAAACTAGGTGGCGGTATCCGTCTAGCCCTAGCTCAATACCGTGAATTAGCTGCGTTCTCGCAGTTCGCGTCTGACCTTGATGATGCTACTCGTGCTCAACTTGAGCATGGTGAGCGTGTAACAGAGCTAATGAAGCAGAAACAGTACGCGCCAATGTCTGTTGCTGAAATGTCTTTGTCGTTATTCGCAGCTGAGAAAGGTTACTTAAAAGACATCGAAATCGCTAAAATTATGGATTTCGAAGCGGCTTTACTTTCTTACGCAAATAGCACATACGCAGAGCTTATGGCTCAAATCAATGAAACTGGTAACTACAACGCCGAGATCGAAGCGCAGCTTAAAGAACTTCTAGAGAAGTTCAAGTCTACGCAAACTTGGTAATTTAGTTATTAATGGTGTGCTTTATATCTTAAAGCACACCTTGATTCGGAGAGAGAGTCATGGCCAGCGGAAAAGAGATTAAAAGCAAGATCGGCAGTATTAAAAATACTCAAAAGATCACTAGCGCAATGGAAATGGTTGCTGCGTCTAAAATGAAAAAGGCGCAAGAACGAGTGGCTTCAAGCCGTCCATACGCTGAAAAATTACGTAAAGTGATTGGTCGTGTTGCTCAAGCAAATCTTGATTTTACTCACCCGTTCTTAGAAGAACGTGAAGTAAAACGAGTTGGTTATATTGTTATCTCTACTGACCGTGGTCTGTGTGGCGGTTTAAACTCAAACGAGTTTAAAAAAGTCGCATTAGAGATTAAAGCGTGGAAAGAAAAAGGCGTAGATGCTGATTTTGCTACTTTAGGTAGTAAAGCAGCTGGCTTCTTTCAACGTTTTGGTGGTCAAGTACTTGCTAAAAAAGCAGGTCTTGGAGATAAGCCTTCAGTACAGGACGTAATTGGTCCAGTAAAAATAATGCTAGATGCATTCTCTGAAGGTAAAATTGACCGTTTATTCCTGGTATATAACAACTTTGTTAATACCATGAAGCAAGAGCCAATAGTAGATCAGTTACTCCCTTTGCCAAAAGCTGAAGAAGAAGTATCTACACATGCGTGGGATTACTTATATGAACCAAACCCAGAGGCTATTTTAGAGTCTTTGTTAGTACGTTTCATTGAGTCTCAGGTATACCAAGGTGTAGTTGAAAACGCTGCCTCTGAACAGGCTGCCCGCATGGTTGCAATGAAAGCTGCAACTGATAATGCCGGTGACCTTATGGATGAGTTACAGCTTGTATATAACAAAGCTCGCCAAGCAGCAATCACACAAGAAATTAGTGAGATTTGTTCTGGTTCAGCAGCAGTTTAATGCTTCAGGCAAAGATTAACGAGAGGAATAGACATGAGTTTAGGTAAGGTCGTCCAAATTATCGGCGCCGTTGTGGATATCGAATTTCCACAAGACAGCGTGCCAGCCGTATATGACGCGCTAAAAGTAACAGATGGCGATTTAGCTGGTTTGACTTTAGAAGTTCAACAGCAGCTAGGTGGCGGTGTGGTACGTACTATCGCACTAGGTACTACAGACGGTTTACGTCGTGGTGCTGCAGTAGCAAACACAGGCGAAGCAATTCAAGTTCCAGTTGGTACTAAGACCCTAGGTCGTATCATGAACGTACTTGGTGAGCCAATTGATGAAGCAGGTCCAATCGGTGAAGACGAGCGTATGTCTATCCACCGTGCAGCGCCTACTTACGAAGAGCAATCAAGCTCAGTAGAACTTTTAGAAACGGGTATCAAGGTAATCGACCTTGTATGTCCATTCGCTAAAGGTGGTAAAGTTGGTTTATTCGGTGGTGCCGGTGTTGGTAAAACCGTAAACATGATGGAACTTATCCGTAACATCGCAATCGAGCACAGCGGCTACTCCGTATTCGCAGGTGTTGGTGAGCGTACTCGTGAGGGTAACGATTTCTACCATGAAATGAACGATTCAAACGTACTTGATAAAGTATCGCTTGTATACGGTCAGATGAACGAGCCACCGGGTAACCGTTTACGCGTAGCGTTAACAGGTCTTACTATGGCTGAGAAGTTCCGTGACGAAGGTCGCGACGTACTTTTCTTCGTAGATAACATCTACCGTTACACACTTGCGGGTACAGAAGTATCAGCACTTCTTGGTCGTATGCCATCAGCGGTAGGTTACCAGCCTACACTTGCTGAAGAAATGGGTGTACTTCAAGAGCGTATCGCATCTACTAAGACAGGTTCAATTACTTCAATCCAAGCGGTATACGTACCTGCGGATGATTTAACGGATCCATCTCCAGCAACAACGTTTGCTCACTTAGATGCAACAGTGGTACTTTCACGTGATATCGCATCACTAGGTATCTACCCAGCGGTAGACCCTCTTGATTCATCTTCACGTCAGCTTGATCCACAAGTAATCGGTGAAGAGCACTACGGTATAGCGCGCGGCGTTCAAACAGTTCTTCAGCGTTACAAAGAGCTTAAAGACATCATCGCGATTCTAGGTATGGACGAGCTTTCTGACGAAGATAAGCAACTTGTATCTCGTGCACGTAAAATCCAGCGTTTCCTATCTCAGCCATTCTTCGTGGCAGAGGTATTTACAGGTGCGCCAGGTAAATACGTTTCACTTAAAGACACAATTGCAGGCTTCAAAGGTATCTTAAACGGTGAGTTTGATGATATGCCAGAGCAAGCGTTCTACATGGTTGGCTCTATCGAAGAAGCTCAAGAAAAAGCCAAAAGCATGTAATTAGGAGGGTAGTATGGCAGCTATGACTGTACATCTTGATGTAGTAAGTGCTGAAGAGAAATTATTTTCTGGTTTAGTAGAATCTATTCAAGTATCTGGTAGTGAAGGTGAGTTAGGTGTTAACGCCGGTCACGCCCCACTACTAACTGCCCTTAAACCTGGTATGGTACGTTTAGTTAAGCAATTTGGTGAAGAAGAACTCATCTATATTGCTGGCGGTACACTAGAAGTTCAACCGAACATAGTGACCGTACTTGCTGATACAGCTGTTCGTGGTGAAGACCTAGACGAAAAAGCTGCAGAGCAAGCTAAGCGTGACGCTGAAGCCCAAATGGCAAAAGGCGCATCTGCTGAACTTGATTACAATCAAGCAGCAATGCAACTAGCTGAAGCAATTGCTCAGCTACGCATTATTCAGCAATTACGTAAAAAGTAAGCCTATCTGGTTTTTAAAAGCCCACTTTATGTGGGCTTTTTTGTGCCAATAACTAACTACTTCAGCCTATCTGTAAATAAATTGATCGTTATGGCTAATATCTCATCATTATTACTTATATCTGCACGCGATCCTCGCTACAATAACCCTATTCTATTAGGTGTTACTTTGCTTAAGTTAAGATTCAGTAGTCATTGCTTAGCCTACTGAGTATTTGCACATGATGTGACTTACGTAATCTACTATGCAGCACACTTATTCTATTAAGCTAAAACAACGGAAAAAGGAAATTGTTTTAATGTCTTTAACAACGGTTATTCTTGCAGCGGGTAAAGGTACTCGTATGCGCTCTGCTCTTCCTAAGGTACTGCATAAAGTGGCAGGTAAACCTATGGTGCAACACGTTATCGATAATGCCAACGCGCTAGGTGCGACATCTACTAACTTAGTTTATGGTCATGGCGGCGAACTATTACAACAACAATTAGCCGATAATAACGTAAATTGGGTGCTGCAAGCTGAGCAACTAGGCACAGGCCACGCAGTGGCACAAGCAAACCCTCATATTAACGACGACGACACTGTACTGGTTTTATACGGTGACGTACCTTTAACTAAGCAATCGACACTTGAACGTTTATTAGCAGCAACACCTATGAATGGCTTAGCAGTTCTTACTGTTAACCTTGCAAACCCAAATGGCTATGGGCGTATGCTACGTGTTGATGGCAAGCTAGTGGGTATTGTTGAACAAAAAGATGCAAGCGCAGAGCAACTACTTATAAACGAAGTAAACACCGGCATTATGGCGGTTAATGGTAAGCTTTTAAAAACATGGTTAGGTAACCTATCTAACAATAATGCTCAAGGCGAATACTACCTCACAGATATAGTTGCAATGGCGCATAGTGAAGGGGTGGAAATTACATCAGCACAACCAGATCACCCAATGGAAGTTGAAGGTGCAAATAACCGCGTACAACTTGCAGGATTAGAGCGTGCTTATCAAGCATGGCAAGCAGAAGAGCTGATGCTAAATGGTGCAACTCTTGCCGACCCTGCTCGCATAGATGTACGTGGCGACGTTAAAACAGGTGAAGATGTCCTCATAGATATCAATGTTATTTTTGAAGGTACAGTAACCTTAGGTAATAACGTACAAATTGGCCCTAACTGCGTACTTAAAAACTGTAGCATCGGCGATAATGTTGTTATTAAAGCCAATACATTGATTGAAGATGCATCAGTTGCAGCTCATTGTACCCTTGGCCCATACGCCCGCCTTCGCCCTGGTGCAGTAATGGAAGAAGACTCCCACATTGGCAATTTTGTCGAAATGAAAAAAACCCGTTTAGGCAAAGGCTCTAAAGCAAACCACTTAAGTTACTTAGGTGATGCTGAAATTGGCGAAAAAGTGAACATTGGCGCAGGCACGATTACCTGTAACTACGATGGCGTGAATAAAGCCAAAACCATTATTGGCGATAATGCCTTTATTGGCTCTAACTCATCACTGGTTGCTCCTGTAAATATTGGTGCTACAGCAACTGTAGGTGCAGGTTCTGTTATTACCAATACCGTCGCGGATGATCAGTTAGCCGTAGCACGTGGCAAGCAACGCAATTTAGATGGTTGGAAACGCCCAGTTAAAAAGTGATTTTATAAGTACCTAAAAGCGAGCTTTTTTTGCTCGCTCTTATTGCCTTTGTCCATAAAATACTTACAATGCTAAGTTAATGGATTAACAATAGACAATAAGGATTTACTATGTCTGCTCATGCTCGTCGTGCAATTGCACAAAGACAACGCCAACTCCAAATAAAAACGCTTCTTGCCGGTAACAACCATACTCTATTACTAATGAATTCAGCAGAGTTTGTTGATTACATTATTTCTGTAAAAATGAAACAAGGTAAATCTCGTTCTGAAGCGGTTGACTGGATTGATGGTGTATTAGCACAGCATAACTCAGCATCGAGTATTTGGGAGCGAATAAAAGATCCTCTAAAGACAGGCGCAGGCCTTTATCCTCTATTTGATGATATGAAGGCATTAGCCATTATAGCTGTTGCAATGCAGCGCCAAGGTAATGCTTTCGGTAAGTTTAAAATAAAAATTTACAATGGCTCTCCTGCTATTATTATCAGTTCTTATCCTGGAATACGTGCTCACCTTACGGGTACCCGTTATTTGGCGAGTAACCCTAAGCTATTCACTATAGGAGTGGGTAAGCTCGAAGCAGCCAAAGCGATGAAAACCGGCTTCGTTGTTAGTTTAATTATTTCAGTGACATTTCATGCAATCGACCAGGTTTTAAATGACCAAAAAACATGGCATGACTTAGTTGCTGGAATTGCTGTTGATATGGCAGTGGTTGGAGCTGCTATTTTAACTACTAGTACAATATTAGGTGCTGCGGGAGCTGCATCAGCAGGTTTAGCAACAATAATTGCAGGTTCAGTTTTAGTTCCTTTGTTGGTCGTTGTAATTGTTGGGGTTGCTTTCTCAATTGCATTTTCGGATACAAGTGATTATGTAAAAGTACTTTCTGAAGAATTAAGAAACATCGAAAGTAATATACAAAGTGGTGTATTTAAAATTAGGGCTGGAGCGCAGAAAATCAATAACGAATACAAAGAAAGTCCAAATGAATTTTTACATAAAATTTTTGGAGTTCCTATTTTTAATAAAGCTAGGTCTTATAACTTGTGAAATTTTTAGAATGGAAAAAAGCAGATAAAAAGTTATCTCTTACAAATATGAAAGAAATAGCATCTATTTTTTTCTTATTAATTGTTAGTGG
>NZ_JASDDA010000044.1:0-32232 GCF_030407645.1 Pseudoalteromonas sp. APC 3495
AGCAACGTTCAACGAGTAATAATTAGCCTAGCTAATTAATACGAAAAAACCCGAGCTTAGCCTCGGGTTTTTTAATGTCTGCAATTTACTTCATGTGAAGGTGGCGCTCTTACCTTAGGGGTAGGTGCTTTGTCGCAACGTTCAACGAGTAATAATTAGCCTAGCTAATTAATACGAAAAAAACCGAGCTTAGCGTCGGGCTTTTTAATGTCTCAAGAAAAATACAGGTTTCAGGTATTAGGTGCGAGGCTTCAGGCAGAGCAAAGCGGTATTAATTTGATCATCGTAGCATGGGTTGAGTTTTATCGAACTCAGAGGATAAAGCATGAAGGTGGCGCACTTACTTAGGCATCGGTGCTTTGTAGCAACTATCGTAGAGTAATCATTAGTTGTAATGCATTAAGCATTAATAAAACCCGAGCTCAGTCTCGGTTTTTTTATGCCTGAGGTAAAATGTAATTATTAATGTTATCGCTGTAACAAAGTAGGAGTATGGACTTAATTAGTTAGTAACCAGCATTCTTACGTAATTCATCAAGCATATCTTGGTTACCCATCATTTCGTCAAGCGTTGCCCTGACTGCATTGTCAGAGGTATTGTCATAAACTGAAAGTAGATGTTGCGCCATTTGCTTCGTATAACCACCTTGTTTATTTTGAGCTTGGTAGTATTGCGCCATCAACCCTTGTGCAGCTAAGCGACGGATATAATCATTCGAGTCTTGCTCTAACAAGTTTGTAAACTGCTCTGCAAGGCGGTAATCAAGTACCGGTGTTTGAGTTGATAACTCAACAGCTTGAATTTTAAACTTTTCGTCACTACTGTTGTTCGCTAAATTTAAAATGTTACCCACTACTTCATAGTCATACTCAGGCATAGTAGATTTATTTAGAATATACATATTCATTTGCAGTTGGCTCAGTGCAGCTAACCTATTTAAATCAGAGATGCTTGGATCTAAAGTTTGCTCTCTTAATTGAGAGTTTATTTGTTTAGCATAATCAGGTTCTGATTTGATCCTTAAATCATAGTCTTCTGGTAAATCTGCATAAAAGCTATAAAGAGGATTTTGCTCACGTCGTTTTTCATCTTCTTGCTGCTGTTTTTCCTCTAGTACGTCAAGAACAAGCTCCTTAAATTCGTCGGTATCTTGTTCTTGATAAGAGTCATTAGCGTGCAGTTTTAAGTTTGCTATTTTGCGTTGTAGCGAACTTACTTTCTTGCTTAGTTCGTCAATTAGGGCTTCATTTGATTGCTGGTATTCTGCAGGAGTACTAATAGAAACTGTGGAGCTTAGCTGTTGCTGGTTGGGTTTATTAAGCGAACTGGCCTGATCTTTAAAAAATGTTCCGTAGCATGAAATTACCAAGGCAAGTGTTGCTATAGCAATCGCAATAGTTCCTTTGTTTATAGTCATAAAATAATCAGCCTCTAAAATGGGTAATTTATCTGTTTTCGAAATATAAGTCTGTTAAAAAGTGTGTTAAATGAGGGTTAAATATACGGGTTAATTAAGAATGCGGGGCGTGAGTGGCGAAATACGGTGTTTAAAGTGGCTATAAGCGCTAGACCTAAGCCTAGCGCGTAAAGCTTAATGAGATTTTGCGTATTGCTCAGCTTGCTTCCACACTCTTAGCGTATTGCCGCTTAAAATCTTTTTAATATCGCTATCGCTGTAGTCTCTGTCCATTAAACCTTGAACTAGATTGGGGTAGCTAGACACATCTTTTAAACCGATAGGCAGTGAGTCACCTACGCCGTCGTAATCAGAGCCAATACCAACATGCTCTATACCAATTAACTTCACAACGTGATCAATATGATCAAGCACTTGCTCTAAGCTTGCAAATGGGTAAGGGTTTTTAGCGCGGTACATCGCATCAAAATCTTTACTTAACTTAGTACCATCTTTTTTTACCGCTTCTTTTTTACTTTTTAACTGTTTGCCCCACGTACCTGCTTTAGCAGTAACAAAGCTTGAACCAAAGTTAATTTGAATCACACCACCGTTCTTTTTAAGAGCTAATAACATGTCGTCATTCATATTACGCTCAAAACCTGGTGTGTATTTACGTAGTGATGAGTGTGATGCAATCACAGGGGTGTTAGACAGTTCCATCACTTGATAAAACGCATCGTCCGAGATATGAGACACATCAATCAGCATGCCGATGTTATTCATCTCTTTTACTAGTTCTTTACCAAATGGGCTTAGGCCTTTCCACTTGCGACGAATATCGTATGATGAGTCAGAAATATGGTTGCTTTGCGAGTGTGCAAGGGTGATATAGCGCACACCACGGTCAAAAAAATGCTGTAGGTTGTTTAAATCGCCTTCAATGGGTGAGCCGTTTTCCATGCCCATAGCAATCGACATTTTACCTTGCTTAAATTGTGCTTCGATATCGCTTGTTGAGCTGGCAATGGCAAACTTGTCAGGTGCACGTTGTGCTATTGCTTCCATACCATCAATAAGTTGATTCGCTAATTGAAAGCTTTTGCCTTTGCCTTCAAACTCTAAATGAGCAGGAATATAAATCGACATAAATGGCGCGTTTAAACCGCCTTTTACTGCACGAGGGTAATCAAAATCGCCGCCATCAGTAGCTTTAGTTACATCAGCCCATTTTGCGTGAATACGGTAAGGTACATCAATGTGGGTATCGATTAAAATGGTATCGTGTGCAAGCTTAATTGCTTTATCCGAGGGAGTAATTTCTGCGTGTACTGCACCTGTTAATGCAATCGACATTGCAATAACTATTGAGCTTAGTTTTATCATTTATAATGGCTCTTTAAGTTAAAAAAGCCATTGTCTATTTTTACGCCGTGTCTGACAAGTTTACTCGTCGAATTGCGCTTCACTCTGTAGTGCTTTGAATTCACTTTTAGAAATTATGGTGACCGACTCATGTAGCTCAGAGAAAAATACCATAGCTTCGCCGCTTTTTAATTGCTGATTTACTTGCGCTACTTTACTTTCAATACTGAACTCTTGTTCGCCATAGTCAGTGCCTTCGCGCAAAACGTAGCTTTCAATTAGGTTGTACAGTGTGTCTTTATCAAGTTGTTCAAAAGGAATAATCATAGCCACTCTTTATCGGTGTTATTAAATACACATTGCTTAAAATAATCAGGCACCACTTGCTCTAACCAAAACACGGGTTTAAATGGGTTGTTACCGCTAATAAAACCTACGTGGCCGCCCCTCTCTGAGATGCGCAGCGTAACATGCTTACTTACATCCTGACTACTTGGAACTGCTTTAATCGACAGCATAGGGTCGTCTTTGGCATGAATAATTAGTGTGGGTGTCGCAATATCTTTTAAATACGGCATAGCACTGGCTTTTTTGTAGTAGTCGTGCGCATTTTCAAAGCCATGTAGCGGTGCTGTAAGCTGGTTATCGAACTCTAATAAATCGTCAATTTCCATTAACTGATCGGTGGTGATCGGTATCTGCTGTTTAATTTGTGGGAGTTTGCGTTGCATCGACTTTTTCATCCGATCGAGCAAATATTTTTGATAAACTTTACCTAAGCTTTTACGAATAACATCACTGGATGATGACAAATCATAGGGCGCAGATATCACAGCGGCTGCACTAAGCGGGCAGTGAATGTGTTCTTCCCCTAAATATTTAGCCAGCACATTACCACCCAATGAAAAGCCGACAGCCACAATCGGGCGCTTTGGAAATTGCTGTTTTAAATGGTTTATAAAAAAGGCTAAATCGGCAGTGTCGCCACTATGGTAGGCTCTTGGCAAGCGATTGACTTCGGTTGAGCAGTTTCTAAAGTGCATTAGCACCACTGCAAACCCTTGCTTTTTTAATGCTTTCATCATGCCTTTGGCATAAAAACTATTTATGTTGCCTTCAAGTCCATGAAGTACCACTGCGAGCGGCGCCGTTTCGTTATGCGGGAGTGACCAAGCAAGCTCAATAAAGTCACCATCGGGTGTATCAAGTTGCGCAAGTTCGTAGCGAGTATGGTGAAAAGGGCGAAAAAAACGCGGCATTATGGTTTGAACGTGTCGGTTGGTCATCCACCATGCGGGTTTGAACTTAGGGATCATGTCTGTACTACGCACTTTGCAATAAACGAAGCGCTAGTGTAGCAAATTTTTTATATTTAAAAATAAAAAGCGCCTAATCAGTAAACTAATAAGGCGCTTTGTGCGTCGTGCTTAATGCTGTTCTTTAATATCTGCATCGTGTACTTTTTTCATGAAAAAATACACAAAGAAGAGGCATAAACTAATAACGACGCCTAAAAATCCAAATGATAAAAATAGTACTGGGTCGCTAAAAAAATCTCTAAAGAATACGTCCATAATGGCCTCCTGATGTCTATGGGTTAATCATAGGCTGGCTTGGCAGGGCTTGATATGATCCAGATCAAGCTATTTAAAAGATTATAAAATGGGCAATGCAGATGTTGATTTTGATCAATAAAGTTAAGTCGATTTTGCACTTTTTAGTAAATTATCTGCGATTTTTTAATCACTTTTATAATAAAGATGGTCAGCAAAGTTCAGCTTTGAATAACCGTTGCTTTGTTTTAGGTTAAATAAAATAAACCTAGTGTTAAATATATTTGACATGGCTAAGGAGTGAACTTATAGTTTTAAAGTCAAAAATATTTTACTTGGGGTTAGCTTTATATGACTCGTTCAGAGCACTTTAAAGAATTTTTACAAAGCATAAGTTTTAGAGAACTGACGCTGAGTATCGATTTACTAGTAAGCGTGTACATATCTTACTTTTATGTAAACAGCCTAATGAATGCGAGTACGCAGCAGCTTAGTTCTGTTTCTTGGTTATCTGGTTTATTGCTACAGGTGTTAATTTATTCTGTGATACTTATAGTATTGAGCTATTTATTACTTTCATTTATCAGTGATAATGAATTAAATCAGCCACCTGATGTGAGAGAAAAGCAAATAAATTTAGTGGGTTATAAATATAAGGCCATAATATTACAGACGGGAATTTGTGTTGCTATTGTTCAGTATCAAATTGAAGCTAATAACTGGGGCCCAGCCATTGAATATAATATTCCATACTTACCAATGCACGTCATGGTAGGTGCTTTTTTGATTGCCGAAATAGTCAACTATATAGCGCAGCTTTATAAAGGTAGAACGGGTAATATTTATGAGTGAGTATGTAATAACTAACTCTATTCGAACATTACGCTTTTTACGCGATGAAATGACGCAAAAGCAATTAGCAGATGCTATTGGTGTAACTCGGCAAACGGTAATGGCAATTGAGGCAAATAAATATTCACCCTCTCTAGAAGTGGCTTTTAAAATTTCTATAGTTTTTAACTTGCCATTAGAAGAGGTGTTTCAATACAAAGCCAAAGATATGCAGCTTGGTTTATAAAACAAACCAAAGTAACCACGTATATTACGAGCTAATATTCATAATATAAGTGATATGATGAAAATAATGGTGAAAAATCATGCCAAATATTTATCGCTGTTATTGGGCGTTGAACAGGCTGTTAAATCCATACTATTAACTACATCAATCAATATTATTTGTTGCTGCTTTTCTAACTTCAACTCGGCGCCGAGAAGTGCTTTTCGAATTGCGGCGTAATCGGTAATCTCGGTTTGAATTGTTTTTAAATAGGCGCGGGTAGTACGTAGAGGCTTTAATACCTGCTGCTCAAATTCACTAATAGATTGTTCAAGCTTGCTCAGCTGTGTTTGGTTAATAGCTAGATTGAGAGAATCTAAGTAATACAGCAACAAGCATAGGTTGACGTTTTTACCTTGCAGGTTTTGGTAATCTAACAGGCGCGCTTGCATGCCATCTTCGCTATAAAGCTGACATGCAAACTGCCAAAAATCGTTGCTGTTAAGCAAGTTCATCGGCGAATGCCTGTTCTTTTTGTTCCATCTCTTCAAGGGCCATTAATAACTCTTCTTCAACATTATTAAGCTTAGGCGTAAGTGTGGCTTGCTTGGTAATTAGCTCTTTGAGCTTAGCTTTATTTTCATCGTTATAAAGTGTGTTATCGCCGAGCGCCTCTTCAACGTCAGCTAATTCTGCAGCAAATTTATCCAATTGTTTTTCAAGCTTTTCAATTTGCTTTTTAAGCGGTTGAATCGCTTTTCTAAACTCGGCCTCTAAGCGCTTTTGCTCTTTTCGGTTTACTTGTGAGTGGGCTTTTGGCTCGTCATCGGTGTCGCTTTTAGCGGCTTCTTTATTAGCATTAAGCAGCCACTGATAATACGCGTCTAGGTCGTAACCAAACTGAGTAACTTCGCCGTTATCAACTAAGTAAAATTCATCAGCGGTGTTTTTAAGCATGTGGCGATCATGCGATACCGTGACCATAGCGCCTTCAAAGCCTTGTAATGCCATAACCAATGCGTGGCGCATTTCTAAATCAAGGTGGTTGGTTGGCTCATCGAGTAACAGTAAGTTTGGCTTTTGATAGACTAACATAGCTAGCACTAAGCGCGCTTTTTCGCCGCCTGAAAAAGGGGCAACAGGGTCGAGTGCTTTATCGCCTACAAAGGCAAAGCCGCCTAAAAAGTCACGCAGTGATTGTTCGCTGGCTTTAGGGTTTAAACGTTGCAGATGAGTGACGGCACTGGCTTTTAAATCAAGTGATTCCAATTGATGCTGCGCAAAGTAGCCAATGTTTAACCCCTGATGCTGAAACACTTCACCTGCTTGAGGTTGTAAGTCACCAGAGAGCAGCTTAATAAGTGTTGATTTACCTGCGCCATTTCTACCAAGCAGCGCGATACGGCTACCTGGCACTAAGTTCAGCTTAATACTGTTTAAAATGGTCACATCACCATAACCGGCTTTAGCTTTGTCGAGTGTCATTAGCGGGTTAGGCAGAGCGGTTGGCTCGGCAAATTCAAAATCAAATGGCGAGTCAGCATGTGCAGGGGCAAGTTTTTCCATGCGTTCTAGCGCTTTAACGCGGCTTTGTGCCTGTTTGGCTTTACTGGCTTTAGCTTTAAAACGAGTAATAAATTGCTCTAAGTGGGCAATTTGATCTTGTTGTTTTTCAAACATGGCTTGTTGCTGTAATAAACGCTCAGCTTTTTGGCGTTCAAACTGCGAGTAATTGCCTTTATATACATTGATAAGTTGTTTATCTATATGCCAAATTTGATCAACCACCGCATCTAAAAACTCTCGGTCATGAGATATCAGTACCAATGTACCAGTGTAGGCACGTAAAAAACGCTCAAGCCAATACACAGCATCTAAATCAAGGTGGTTTGTAGGCTCATCCAGTAACAGCAAGTCGGCATCGCGAATAAGCGCTTGGGCTAAGTTTAAACGCATACGCCAACCACCCGAAAATGCACTTACTGGGTTTTCTATTTGGTTATTAGCAAACCCTAAGCCATGTAATAGCTCTCCTGCCTTGGCTTCTATGCTATAGCCTTTAATATTTTCAAGCTGAATATGCACTTTAGCTTGAGTGTCGCCATCATTGGTTTGCTCAGCTTCACGCAAAGCAATTCGTAGCGCATAATATTCAGGGTGGCCTTGCAGTACGTAATCTATAGCGCTTATTTCAAGGGCGGGGGTTTCTTGTTTTACTGAGGCCAGTGACCAATCTTTAGGAATACTGCAATTACCGCCATCCAACGAAAGCTCAGACTTTAATAAACTAAATAGCGTTGACTTACCACAGCCATTAGCACCAACAAGGCCTACTTTGTGCTCTGGAAATAATGTAGCCGATGCATTTTTTAATAAAGCTTTGCCACCGCGAAGCAGTTCTATTTCTGAGATTTGGATCATAAATACGTTACTTTACTGTGCCTTGATTGAATTGCGGCCATTATAACACGGATCTTATTAGCTATATCAATCGTATCAAGTAGGCAAATATTGCGATAAAATAACGTCAGTCAAAATGGTAGGAAAAACGAAGTGAAACATAAAAAACGATTTATTGCTGGAGCAACGTGTCCTGAGTGTAAAACCATGGATATGTTAATGCTCTACAAAGAGCATGACGTAGAAAAAGTTGAATGTATGCAGTGTGGTCACAAAATGGCTCAACCAGAGCAGGCTGTGCAGGCATCAACACGCCAATTTGAACAGATCATTGGCGTGTTTAATCCAGGCGACTAAACCTAAACAGTTTAGTAATGCGGTGGCGGAGGCTCCGGCATATTCGACATCATAGGTTGCGATGCTTGCGACTCTTTAAGTTTTTCAGCCAGCAATTCGGTTTGGCGCTTTATTTTTGCCAACTGTTGCTGGTGAACTTTTATTTCATCATTCAAAATTTCAATTGTTTCGTCTTGAAAAGCCACTTTAGCCTCAAGTTCCATTAGCCGATGTTCAATTGTGTTCATTTGGTTCTCGTATAATAAAGCGCTCAGCGATTCCGCTCGAGCTTTCAGTTAACAATGATTTACCGTTATCTGTAAATGCCACATCAAGTACCACTGCCGATTTGGGCTTACTGCCTTCTCGCGGAGTGACTTGCCATGTTTGAATTTTTTCACCGCTGGTTAGCTGCCATAAATCAACCCGTTTATTGGGTGAACCGGTTGCTAATAAAGTGCCTTGATCGTTAAAGCGCACTGCGGTAAAAATTTTCTGACGCGCAATATACTTTAGTTTACTAACAAGGTCACCTGTAGTCAGCTTCCATACATTTGCTTGTGCCATACTGTCGGCGGTAAAAGCATAGCGCCCTTGAGGATCTAAAGCGACCTGCGTTACTCGGGTTGGGTGATTAAAGCGATGAACTACTTGCCCACTTTGAGTATCCCATAAGTAGGCAACATAATCGTTAGAGCCGCTTAGTGCATAGCGCCCGTTGGGTGATAGGTCAACGGTATTTACTTTTTCTTGATGGCCTAAAAATTCAATGCGCCTACCTGTGTTAAGGTTTATAAATACCACAACGCCATCGCTGCGCCCGTAAACAACACTTTGGCCTTGGTTGCTAATGGCAATATCGCGAATGCTGGCTTTTTGTATTTTATAAAAGCCTTTATTTTTGCCGGTGGCAATATCCCAGACCGCAAAGGTGGTTTTTTCGGCGGTAACAGCCACGCTATTATCAAAAGCAATGGCTACGGCATAAACTAAGCTATCTTCAGCCTGCTGTTGAAACCATTGGTATTTAAGCGCTTGCTGTTGATTATCCCAAAGGGCGACCCCATGATGGATAGAAGACACTAAGCTGTATTGACCATCGTGCGATAACGCAGATGAAAAGGCGCCCTGTGCAGTGTGCTCAAAACTGGCCACTGCTTGTTGTTTTTCATCACTACATGCAATTGTTAATAAACAGCAAGTGGCGACTAAAAAAGTACGAAATAACGACATATTACAGGTATTTCCTCTTAACTCTTAGTGACTGAGAGGTTAGACTAGGTCTCGTTAAACGCCTAGGTTGTTTGTCTAATCACTGGATATGTTTTTAGTTTAGCTATTAAACAAGCAGCCTACCATGTAGGCCGTTAATCTTTAACTAGTAATATTACAATAAATGGCAACTGCAAAGTGTGTCGGAGATTTAAAATGAGAAAGACGATTAAATTGTCATTGATTGCAGCGTCAGTTTTAGCGCTTACAGCTTGTAATCAAGAAGCAAAAAAAGAGCAAGCAGACGTTAAGCTAGATACTGTAGCACAGCAACAAGCGTACGGTATTGGTGCATCTGTGGGTAACTTTTTAAATAAAGACCTAGCGGATAAAAAAGAAATTGGTATTGAATTAGACCAAGCTTTATTAATGCGAGGCTTTGAAGATGCACTTGCGGGTAATGCAAAAATTGACGAAGAGAAAATTCGTGAAGTACTAACAGCATTAGACGAATCAGTGCGTACTAAACAAGAAGAAAAAGCAAAAGTAGAGTCTGAAAAAAGCAAAGCTGAAGGTGAAAAATACCTAGCTGATAACGCTAAAAAAGAAGGCGTGATGGTTACTGAGTCTGGTTTACAGTACGAAGTAATGAGCGAAGGCGAAGGCGCAAAACCAGTAGCAACTGATGTGGTTAAAGTACATTATAAAGGCACATTGTTAGACGGTACTGAGTTCGATAGCTCTTACTCACGTAACGAGCCGACAACGTTCCCACTAAACCGTGTAATTCCTGGTTGGACTGAAGGTTTACAACTTATGCCTGTAGGGTCTAAGTACAAATTTACTATTCCTTCAGACCTTGCTTACGGCGATCGTGACTTAGGTAAAATTCCTGCTAATTCAACACTCATTTTTGAAGTTGAATTATTAGAAATTCAAAATGATGCAGCAGCTGCCGCTGCAGAATAAGCGTTATAGATAATAAAAAAGGGACCTTAGGTCCCTTTTTTATTACGTTGAATAACTAATTAGTCAGTGTGATTAGAAAATAAGTTATCAATCAGCTCATCTTCAAGTGCAAAGCGCGCTTCGAGTGCTTCACCCATTACTGAAAGATCGTTATCAAAGCCTTCTAGTAAATCTTCAGCGTCTACCTCAGCGTACTTATCGTTGAAATCCAGAGCGATGTCAGTGGTATCTGAAATACGTGGGTATATCGTATTAGCGAGTTGCTGGCTTTCTAGGCCTTTCTTTTCGCAGGCTTTAGCAATATCGTCGTACACTTCAAAGTGGCCGGCAGATAAATAATCCATTAAAATTTGGCAAAATGCCTGAATTTGTGATGGTTCAGGCAAAGACTGATCTTTTTTCTCATAAGGTGAAAAGCCTGCAATTTTACAGTAAAGCACAATCAACTCTTGGCGTTCGTTTAACCAATTATCGATGACCGTATGGCTACCCCCCCACTTTTGTTGAGCTTTTTCTACACGCTTCAGCATAATTCTTCTCCTAAGCTGGGTTGGATTTTTTAAATTAAAAATAAAACTTATGTTATCCAAGATATATTTAATTGGCGTGTATATCAACAAGTAAAATAGATGTAATACCAGAGGGAATTTTGTTTAAGGGTATAAGTTGTAAGTAATTTATTCCAGGCAAGAAAAAACCACCTATTACGGTGGTTTAATTTCTTTATTAGACTTGTTTAAACAAGCATTCTTATTTTTATTAGAGATTTTTATTATTTTTATATTAACAATTTTTGTTATTGTTTTGTTAACGCGGGAGATACAATATCAAGCTTTTTTAGATGTTGCAAATAGTTTAATGAAAAGTTTTTATTATTAACGTTTGTTTGGTTGTTTTATGTACAAAGTAACATGAAAATTAAAAATTACTTGATCTAGCGCTACTCTGTAGCGATTTAATCGCTTAGCGATAGAGGGGGCGTGAATATGGTGGTACAATCTTGCACAATTTCTAAAAGCCCTAGGACTCTATACGCTATGAGCGAATTAAAAAACGACCGTTATTTACGTGCCCTTGCCAAGCAACCTGTTGATGTCACGCCGGTATGGATGATGCGTCAAGCAGGACGTTATTTACCTGAATACCGTGCTACACGTGCACAAGCGGGCGATTTTATGAGCCTGTGTAGAAATGCTGAGTTAGCCTGTGAAGTAACATTACAGCCTTTGCGCCGTTACCCATTAGATGCAGCTATTTTGTTTAGTGATATTTTAACTATTCCCGATGCAATGGGATTAGGCTTGTACTTCGAAACAGGCGAAGGCCCTAAGTTTGAACGCCCAATTTCGTCACTAGCTGATGTTAAAAAAATTCCTAAACTTGATCCTACCGATGAGCTTGGCTATGTAATGAACGCAGTGAGCACTATTCGTCGTGAACTTAAAGGCGAAGTGCCATTAATTGGTTTTTCTGGTTCGCCTTGGACACTTGCAACTTACATGGTTGAAGGTGGTAGCAGTAAAGTATTTGGTCAAATCAAAAAAATGGCGTTTGCTGAGCCGCAAACACTGCATTTATTACTCGATAAACTAGCTGATTCGGTGATAGATTACTTAAACGCGCAAGTTAAAGCGGGTGCGCAATCGCTAATGGTATTTGACTCATGGGGCGGTGTACTAAGCCCGCGTGATTACAATGAGTTTTCATTGCAATACATGCATAAAATTGTTGATGGCTTAATTCGTGAATACGATGGCCGTAAAGTACCGGTTACTTTATTTACCAAAAATGGTGGTCAGTGGATTGAAGCGATTGCCGCAACGGGCTGTGACGCAGTAGGTTTAGATTGGACTATTAACATTGGTGATGCTAAACGTCGTGTTGGCGATAAAGTTGCACTGCAAGGTAATATGGACCCATCAATGCTTCATGGTACGCCTGATCGTATTCGCCAAGAGGTTGGTACTATTTTAGAAGACTTTGGTACTGGCAATGGCCATGTATTTAATTTAGGCCACGGTATTACACCAGATGTTGACCCAGAAAATGCCGGTGTATTCATTAACGCCGTGCATGAATTAAGTGCGCAATATCATAAATAGTTTCTAAATAACGATGAGTTATTAAAAAAGCCCGCTTGATTCAAGCGGGCTTTTTGTTACCTAGTGCTTAATATTACTTAAACAAGCGATTTAAACCATTTAACGCCGCAACTCGGTAGGCTTCTGCCATCGTTGGGTAGTTAAACGTGGTATTTACAAAGTAGTCGATGGTGTTGCCACCATTTTTTTGTTCCATAATAGCTTGGCCAATATGCACAATTTCAGAGGCACGCTCACCAAAGCAGTGCACGCCGAGTACTTCTTTGGTTTCTGTATGAAATAATATTTTTAAACTGCCCACATCGGTGCCTGCAATTTGCGCGCGGGCTAAATGTTTAAATTGCGCACGTCCCACTTCATACGGTACTTTTGCAGCAGTTAATTGCTGCTCTGTTTTACCGACAGAACTCATTTCAGGAATAGTATAAATACCGGCTGGAATATCAATAATCAGCTTTTCATCACAATTACCACACGCGATGGCATCTGCGGCAATTCGACCTTGATCAAAGGCAGCACTCGCAAGGCTTGGATAGCCAATAACATCACCTACCGCGTATACATTGTCTACTTCTGTTTGGTAGGTTTCGTTTACTTTTATCTGTCCGCGGCTATCTGCTTTTAAGCCAATGGCTTCTAAATTAAGGGTATCAGTGTTACCTGTTCGGCCATTGGCAAATAAAATACAGTCAGCTTTAACACGTTTGCCCGATTTTAAATGCATAACAACGCAGTCATCACGGGTTTCAATGCGATCAAACTCTTCGTTATGACGAATTACAATACCGCTATTCCAAAAGTGATAGCTTAATGCATCAGATATTTCAGCATCCATGAACGCCAATAAGCGATCGCGAGTATTCACTAAGTCGACTTTGGCACCTAGCCCTTTAAAGATAGACGCATATTCACAACCAATTACACCCGCGCCGTATATAAGTACGCGATGCGGGTCGTGTTCAAGGCCTAAAATAGTGTCACTTTCGTAAATTCGTGAGTGGGTGAAATCCACCCCTGGTGGGCGATAAGGTCGTGAGCCGGTAGCAATAACAATCGTTTGTGCAGTAAGGCGCTCAGTAGAACCGTCATTACGTCTAATTTCAATAGTGTGCTTATCAACAAAGCTAGCGTCGCCTTGAAACATATGAATGCGGTTACGATCGTAAAAACTGCTGCGTAAGTTTGACTGCTTTGAAATTACCGAACTGGCATGGCGTAAAATATCAGGAAAGGTAAGTCTTACCGGACGCTCGCCTACGTTAAATAAAGGATTTGCTTTGTATTCAATGTAGCGACTAACAGAATGACGAAGTGCCTTTGAAGGAATGGTACCCCAATGTACACAGCCACCACCCACGGCTGTTTGGCGTTCAATAACCGCTACTTTTTTGTTACTTTTAGAGAGGTTCATAGCGGTCCCTTCACCGCCAGGACCCGTGCCAATAATGATTGCATCATATTGGTATGTCACGGGTACTTTTTTCTTTTCTGGTTGTTTGGCCACAGCCACTCCTATTTTAACTAAAAGAGGCTTTTAATAACCTCGCATTAAGTGCTAGCCATGCCTGTTTTTGTGTTTCCCAGGCGGCCTCAAGCTCGTGATATTGTGCCATTAATGCCGACTTTTCACACTGCTTTGCCATATTATTTTTTTTAGCTTCCAACACTTGTTTTTGTAATGAGCAATAATTTTGCAGTTTTTTAAGCAACAAATCGTACTCTTGTTGTAATAATGTAAGCTTATCTTGCGCTAAAGGCAATTTTGCGAGGCGACCTTGTGTTTTGCTCATCAAGGTTTCTGCTTTAGCTTTTTCTATGCGCTCAACCGGTGTGCGCTTTAATTTACTCGCTAAACCAAGTGCAGCTAACGAGCGGATCATCCATTTAGTTGGGTCGTAATGAAACCACTTAATGCCGTTGCGGTAATCGCTAGCAAAAATATGATGAAAGTTATGATAACCCTCGCCATAAGTAAATAAGGCTAAAAAGCCGTTATCGCGTGCGGTATTTTTTTCTGTGTAAGGGCGAGAACCCCAAATGTGCGCAACAGAGTTAATAAAAAAGGTAAAATGCTGGCTCAGTACTAAACGAAGTAGTCCCGTTAGTAATAACATGCCCCACACATCACCTAACATTAAACCTAATACCAGTGGTAAACCAACATTCATGGCAACTACCAGCTTTAAGTAATGTTTATGTTGCCACATCACTATTTTATTGCGTTGTAGGTCGCGGCAATTGCTGTAATCACCGTAGCTATCGCCTTGGTAGTCGCGCAGCATCCAGCCTATGTGACTATACCAAAAGCCGTTGGTAGCGGCATAAGGGTCTTTTACAGGGTCATCAACTTGACCGTGGTGAATACGATGATCGCTGCTCCAATGCAGCGCACTGTTTTGCAAAGCAAACGCGCCGCCTAAGGCAAAAATAAATTCAACGACCGGGTGTGCGTTGTAGGTTTTGTGCGCCCATAAACGATGGTAACCCGCAGTGATCGATAATCCCGCGAAAAACATGCAAGCTACAAAAGCAGCCCATTGTGTGCCTGTAAAGCCATAGTTAAACCCATACCAAGGTACAAGTGTAACAGCAGCCAAAAACGTCAGGCTAAAGAAAAGGACGTTGGTCCATATAAGTGGTGGTTTTTTCATCTTTCTCATTTCTCAGCGTACAACTGTACGCTAAAATAATATTTCAATCTGCTGCCGTCAAGTATTAGACTGTACTATTAGCTATTTTTTTAATTAAAAATTTATTACAAATTCATTCAGGGAGCTGTTGATGTCGGGCGTTAGAGCACAACAGAAACAAAAAACACGACAAGCATTAATTGAAGCTGCTTTTAATCAGCTTAGTGCTGATCATAGCTTTTCAAATTTGAGCTTGCGTGAAGTAGCGCGCGAAGCCGGTATTGCGCCCACCTCTTTTTATCGTCACTTTAAAGATATGAACGAGCTAGGTTTAACCATGGTTGATGAAGCGGGTTTAACGCTGCGTCAGCTGATGCGTCAAGCTCGTAGGCGAATAGCCAGTGGCGGCAGTGTCATCAACACCTCTGTGGTTACTTTTATGGAGTTTATTGATAACTCTAGTAATCAATTTAGATTATTGCTGCGTGAGCGCTCGGGTACCTCAAAAGCATTTAGAGCGGCAGTAGCACGTGAAGTGAAACACTTTATTTTAGAGCTTGCTCATTATTTAGAAAGCGAAACGCCCTGTGATGCGATTCATGCGTATATTCAGGCAGAGGCTATGGTTACGTTGGTATTTAATGCTGGCGCCGAAGCGCTAGATATTGAAGGTCAGCAACGCGATGAGCTAATTGAGCGAGTTATTTGGCAGTTACGCTATATTACTCGTGGTGCGTCAAATTACGTACGCGCAGAAAAGAAAGAGTAAATATTAAAAAAAGTTAAAATAAGCACTGTACTTTACGGTGCTTGTTAATTTAAACGCCACGTCCTCTGGAGTTGAATTTTTTATCTCTTTTTTATCTATTTGTTGAATTTAAAATCCCTTAAAAGTCTTGTGTAATTATTTTTATGGCATTTTTATGCTTGCACCTACTGCGCTGCAATGATAAAAATAAGCCTCATTGGACACACACACAAGAAAACAAATGCAAACTAATCGTTTAATTACACTAAAACTAAACCTCTTACTGCTGTGGCAAGTGAGCGGGGATTAGTGTGTTTGCATTGAGCTAAACAACAAAACCCCGCAATTGCGGGGTTTTTTTTATCTCGCTGCAGGGATAAATCGAAATTTGGGTAACACAGGAATGAGGGGCAGTTATGCAAGAGCAAGATAAAGTATGGATTTTTGATACCACCTTACGTGATGGCGAACAGGCACTTAAAGCAAGCTTGACTGAAGATGATAAAATTCAACTAGCGCATACCATTAGCCGCTTAAATGTGGATGTCATGGAAGTGGGCTTTCCGGTTTCGAGCCCCGCTGACTTTCGCTCAGTGCAGCGAATTGCCACTGAAGTAAAAGGCCCTATTATTTGTGGCTTAGCACGCTCGGTTGCCAAAGATATTGAAGCCTGTGGTGAGGCGCTTCGCAGTGCACAGCAAAGCCGTATTCATACTTTTATTGCAACCAGCCCGCTTCATCTTGAACACAAGTTGCGAATGAGCCTTGATGATGCCACTGCAATGGCTGTTAAATCTATTAAATTAGCGCGTAACTATACCGATGATGTTGAGTTTTCGTGTGAAGACGCGGGGCGTACACCGCATTGGGATTTATGCAAAATTGTTGAGCAAGCAATTAACGCCGGCGCTTCAACCATTAATTTGCCAGATACAGTCGGTTTTGTAACCCCAGATGAATACGCAGCAATGATCCGTCATTTAATGAATAACGTGCCAAATATAGATAAAGCGCGTTTAAGTGTACATTGCCATAACGACTTAGGCTTAGCTGTTGCTAACTCGGTTGCTGCAGTGCAAGCCGGTGCACGCCAAATCGAATGCACCATTAATGGTATAGGGGAGCGTGCGGGGAACTGTTCACTTGAAGAGGTGGCAATGATCATGAAAATGCGCAAAGACCACTTAAACGTATATACCGACATAAAAAGCGAAGAAATTTATCGCGCTTCTCGCCAGGTAGCCAAAATTTGTAATATGCCGGTACAGCCAAATAAAGCGATTGTTGGCGAAAATGCCTTTGCTCACAGCTCAGGTATTCATCAAGACGGTGTATTAAAAGCGCAAAACACTTATGAAATTATGTCACCAGAAAGTGTTGGCGTACCAAGTAATCAATTAAATATGACCTCACGTTCAGGCCGTCATGTTATAGAACACCGCTTAGAAGAATTAGGCTATCAAAAATCAGATTACGACATGGATAGCTTATACCAAAGTTTCGTTGCGCTGGCTGACCAAAAAGGCACAGTATACGACTACGACCTAGAGGCCATGATTTACTTTAATCAAATTAACGACAAAGACGAAAAGTACCAGTTAGAGTTTGTTAACTCTGCGTCTAATTCACAATCGGTGGCCAGCTCAACCATAGGCTTGCTGATTGATGGCGAAGCAAAACAAGAAGCCGCAACAGGTAATGGTCCAGTTGAAGCTTCGTTTGCTGCTATTGAGCGCTTAACAGGTATGAGTGTTGAAATGATTGAATACAATTTAGAGGCCACCGGCAAAGGCGCCAGCTCATTAGGGCAAGTGAATATTATTGCTAAATATGATGGTCGTCCCTATCACGGTGCTGGTATTGCGGCCGATGTGGTCGAAGCCTCAGTACGGGCTATGGTTCGGGTTTATAACTTAATTTATCGAGCACAAAAAGTGTCTGATTTAAAACAACAAAGGAAAGCAGGATGAGTAAAACACATTACAGCGTTGCCGTATTAGCAGGCGACGGTATTGGCCCAGAAGTTATGGCAGCTGCAGAGCAAGTACTTGACGCAGTCAGTGATAAATTTGGTTTTACTCTGAACCGTGAGCACCACGCGATTGGCGGCGCAGCCATTGATGAATTTGGCAAAGCACTTCCTGATACCACTTTAAAAGCCTGTGTAAACGCCGATGCTATTTTATTTGGCTCCGTGGGTGGCCCTAAGTGGGAGCATTTACCACCAAATGATCAACCAGAGCGCGCGTCATTGTTACCACTACGAAAGCACTTTGGTTTGTTTTGTAACTTACGCCCAGCTCAATTGTTACCCGCATTAAGCGCTGCATCACCACTTCGTGCTGATATTAGCGAAAAAGGCTTTGATATTTTGTGTGTGCGTGAGCTAACTGGCGGTATTTATTTTGGTGAAAAAGGTCGCAGTGGCGAAGGTGCTGAAGAAGCGGCATTTGACACCCAAACATACTCGCGTAAAGAAATTGAGCGTATTGCACGTTTTGCTTTTGAGGCCGCTAAATTGCGCAGCAATCATGTAACCTCGGTTGATAAAGCCAATGTTTTAGCATCAAGCGTACTGTGGCGCGAAGTGGTAACCGAAGTCAGTAAAGACTTTCCTGAAGTGAGCTTAGATTACATTTATGTAGATAACGCAGCGATGCAGCTAGTTAAACAGCCTAGCCAGTTTGATGTATTACTGTGCGATAACTTATTTGGCGACATTCTATCGGACGAATGCGCGATGATCACCGGCTCTATGGGGCTATTACCTTCGGCTAGCTTAAATCAATCAGGCTTTGGCTTGTATGAACCCGCGGGTGGCTCAGCGCCCGATATCGCCGGAAAAGGGATCGCTAACCCTATTGCACAAATTTTAAGTGCCGCATTAATGTTACGTTATTCATTAGGACAAGATGAAGCGGCTCGCACCATTGAAAAAGCAGTTGCAGAGGCGGTTGAAGCGGGTGTGGGGACGCCTGATATTTATCCGCAGGGCGGCTATACCACCACCGATGTTGCAGCGGCTATCGTTTCACGCATTTAATTATTAAAGCCACAGCACCGTTAGGCTGTGGCTCAATCAGATCAGGGAGTTAGCAAGTGGCCCAAACCTTATACAATAAAATTTGGCAAGCACATACCGTTGCCAGCATTAATGAGCAAACCGATTTACTTTATATTGACCGTCATTTAGTACACGAAGTGACGTCACCACAAGCATTTGCAGGCTTACGTGAAAAAAATCGTAAAGTGCGTTGTCCAGAAAAAACCATTGCCACCATGGATCATAATGTTTCAACTAAAAGTCGTTCACTGGATGCAGCCAGCGAAGTCTCTAAAAATCAATTAATGGCACTGGATGCAAACTGTAAAGAATTTGGCATTTTGCTGTACGACTTAAATTCAGTAAACCAAGGCATAGTACATGTTATTGGCCCTGAGCAGGGGATTACTTTACCAGGTACCACTATAGTCTGCGGCGATAGTCATACTTCAACGCATGGTGCGTTTGGTGCCTTGGCACATGGTATTGGTACCTCAGAGGTTGAGCATGTATTAGCTACGCAAACACTACAGCAAAAAAAGGCGAAGTCGTTAAAAATTCAAATTAACGGTGTATTACGCCCTACAGTAACAGCTAAAGATTTAATTATGGCGGTTATTGGTAAGCTAGGCACTGCTGGAGGCACTGGCTATGTGGCTGAATTTTGTGGTGAAGGCATAGAAGCTCTATCAATGGAAGCCCGTATGACATTGTGTAACATGAGCATTGAAATGGGTGCCAAGGCAGGTTTAATTGCCCCAGATAAAATCACTTACGAGTACTTAAAAGGCCGCCCGTTTGCACCCAAAGGTGCTGATTTTGATGCCGCTGTTGCCTACTGGGAAACTTTAAAAACGGATGATGGTGCTCATTTTGATTTAGAAGTAGAGTTAGATGCAGGCAGTATTCAACCGCAAGTTACTTGGGGGACTAATCCAGAGCAAGTGATTGGCGTTGATGAATGTATTCCAGATCCAGATAAAGAAACCGATTTAATTAAAGCCGATGCAATTCGCAGTGCGCTTAAATACATGGGCTTAAAAGCGGGCGATAAACTATCAAGCGCCAAAGTAGACACGGTATTTATTGGCTCATGCACCAACAGCCGCATTGAAGATTTACGCGCTGCAGCAAAAATTGTTGAAGGTAAACAGGTTTTAGCTGGTATTGAAGCGCTGATTGTTCCAGGCTCAGGCTTAGTTAAGCAGCAAGCTGAAGATGAAGGCTTAGCCGATATTTTTAAAGCTGCAGGGTTTGAGTGGCGCGAGCCGGGTTGTTCGATGTGTTTAGCTATGAACGATGACCGTTTAGGAGCTGGTAAACGCTGTGCTTCCACCTCGAATCGTAATTTTGAAGGTCGCCAAGGGCGCGGCGGGCGTACACACTTAGTGAGCCCTGCAATGGCGGCAGCAGCTGCAATACATGGTCACTTTGTTGATATTAGAGGAGAAGCTTAATGAGCATCTATTTTAGCGGCTTAATGGCCCCACTTGATAAAAACAACGTCGATACCGACCAAATTATTCCTAAGCAGTTTTTAACTTCAACCAGCCGTGATGGTTTTGATGCAGCACTGTTTTACGATTGGCGTTATTTAGATAATGGCGAGCCAAACCCTGAATTTATTTTAAATCGTCCTTGTTACCAAGGTGCGCAAATATTATTAACCCGCGATAATTTTGGCTGTGGCTCATCACGCGAGCACGCACCATGGGCATTAAAGCAATATGGGTTTGAAGTGATTTTAGCTGAAAGCTTTGCTGATATTTTCTTTAATAACTGTGGTAACAATCAAATGCTTGCTATTACATTGCCAGCGCAAACGCTGGAAGAGTTATTTGTGTTAAGTGAGCAGCACGACGATATTCACATTGATGTGGATCTTGAAAACCAGTTACTTACCAGCAATAAGTTTGCGCCAATTCGCTTTGATATTCGCAAAGACGTGAAAGAGCGTTTATTAAGTGGCTTAGACTTTATTGGTGTAACCGAAACCCTCAATCCGCAAATTGATGCGTTTGAAAAGCAGTTAGCCGCAGAGAGACCGTGGCAGTAACCTTTTACATATGAAACTGGAGCGCAACTTAGGTTGCGCTTTTTTAATCGCTTATATTAAAAAACCACGCAATAAGCTTGCTAATGTAATCATTGCCATTAGTAATAAATTGAGAGTTTTAAATTTCTGGTAGCGGACTACCTTTGGGTCGTTGATAGTCGAAAAAAAACCATCTTTAAATGACTCAGCAAGATTGGCATAGGGTGTCCCATCTAATGAATTTTGTGATAATTTTTTCCATTGTTCTGGGTGCTGCTCAGCAAGGTGTTGATATATGTGCAGAGTGTAGCGATTTTGAATAATTAATAGTAATACGATGATTATTAAGCCGATATATTTTTCCATTTAAATATGTGCTCCGCGCTAAAACTGGCTTTACGTTTATACCAATCCGCAATAATACTCAATCATTTTGCGGGGCTAAACGTGTCGCTATCTGTGTTAAAAAATTCTAATTTCGAACAACTAAATAGCGAATTTTTTGCCTAGCTATCACCCCGTTTTTCCTGCCTCAAAATAGACCGCTTAATTAAGCGAATTGGTATTAGTTATTTCCCCTTTATCAAACAACAATATTTAATTTCTTATCTTCTTTCAAGCGATATTTTTTTACTAATTAATTAAAGTAAAACCCTATTGTTCTGTTAATTTTTATTGCTGTTCATCGTGATTATTTTCTTTGTGTTTGCTTAAACGCTAAGCTGATTTTTTACATGTTTAGGGACACATTATGAAATTATTAACAGCTGCAGCGTTTATGCTGGCATCCACTGCTGCATTAGCACGTCCAGCGCCTTTGGTATCAATTCCAAGTCATGATAGCTTTTTCAATAGTATTGCTGCTCACTGCGGTAAAGCTTTCGAGGGTAAAGTAACGGTTGATAATGCAACAGGGCCGAGTTCATTTGCCGATAAAAAGTTAATTATGCATGTGCGTAAGTGTAATGACCGTGAGTTACAGGTGCCGTTTCATGTCGGTGATGATGCTTCACGTACGTGGATCATTACTAAAACAGGTAGTGGTTTGAGCCTAAAGCACGATCATCGCCATAAAGATGGCAGCGATGATGTGTCTACTATGTATGGCGGTCATACTGTGGATGCGGGTTTTGCTAATATGCAGTCATTCCCTGCAGATCAGTATTCAAAAGAGTTATTTGTTAGCCAAGGCATACCGCAATCGGTAGGCAATACATGGCAAATGTATATTTACCCTGAACAGTTCACTTATCGACTTATTCGCCAAGGTCGCGAATTCCGTGTTGATTTTGATTTAACTAAACCTATCACACCACCGGCTGCGCCGTGGGGATATGGCGTTAACTAACTTAGTTCAGGTTAACTGCAGTAAAACCACAGGCTATTTTAATACTCAGTGGTTTTACTGAAAATAACGAGGTGTTATTTTTTTGAGGTTTTTTCTGCAGGCATTTCACACTGCACAAATACACTGAGCGGTGGCTGATAAGCACGCGGTTTAGTTGGAAAGCGTTGGTACTCCTGCACGCCCTCAGTCACTTTTAACATAAAAGGATTATCGTGACATAAACGATTTGCGTGGCGCAACAAAAACACACTTTGGTTTCTAAAATGTGGGTAGTCGTCAGACTGTATTTCTAGGTGGTAATTGTTAGTGTCTATTTGAGTTTGCTTATAATGCACCTTTTCATCAAAATCATAAAGTCGCTGCATTTCACTTTGCTCTGCCGACACACTCAAACACCCCGTTAATAAACACCAGCTAATAATTCCATGTATGTAATGATTGGCTTTTATACTCATAAACCTTTAACTCCATCTTGATTTTGGGTAGTGTGATCAGCATATCTATTAAACCCGTTATGATATAAGTCTAACACCCAAAAAGGGGAAATGTGATGTTCAAGCAAATTAAACAGCTTTTTTCGAGTATTGATCAGCAAGATTATGATATTGAACAACATGATTTAAAAACAGCGGTTGCCGCATTATTAATTGAGGTAATGCGAGCGGATAACGATTTACAGGCTGATGAGCAACATACGCTAAGTCTAACATTAAAAAAATATTTTGATTTAACGGATGAAGCAGTAGATGAGTTAACCGAGCAAGCAAGTGCAAGCTTAGATGACGCCATTGATTATTTTCAATTTTCTAAGCAAATTAACAATCAATGTAGTGCACAGCAACGCATTGATATAGTTGAATTACTTTGGCGTTTAGCGTACTCCGATGGAGAACTTGATCCACAAGAAGAATACGTTATTCGTCGTGTTGCTAATTTATTGTATGTTACCCATGAAGACTTTATTGCTGCAAAGCTTGCAGCAACAAAGTTATAGTGGCTGCTTATTTAAGCTTACTTGCTACGCTAACTAACTGCTGTGCAAGACCAGCCACTTTTTCAGCGGTAGCGGGGTCGCTAATTCGACCGTTGTCATCTAATAAAGTATGAATAGCCGGTACTGCCAGTTGGTTCGCTAATACTAAGCTGCCAATGCCTGATAATATATCACGCACATGATTTAAGCCCCGTAAACCGCCCAACCCACCTGGTGAGGCTGCATATAACGCGGTTACTTTATTTGCAAATGCAGGCTCTGCGCCTTGTTCGGTGCGCGATGCCCAATCAATAGCATTTTTTAACACGGCGGTAATAGAGCCATTATATTCTGGGCTGGCCAGCAAAATGCCATCGGCTGCGCGAAGTTTGTCTTTAAGTTGTTGTACACCGGCTGGTGTGCCTTGTGCCTCGAGATCTTCATCAAACATAGGAATGGCTAAGTCTGCGAGTTTAATCACTTCTACTTCAGCGCCACTTTCTAAAGCAAAGCGTGCCGCTTCGTTAATGAGTTTTTGATGAAAGCTATCTTTACGTAAGCTACCTGCTAGGGCAATAATTTTTGGTGTTGTCATGAGCTGCTCCTGATAATGAGTTTGTATAATGTGACTTTAACAAATAATCACTTGCAGAAAAGCCAAATAAACGCAACACTTATGTGCGTATATGCACTTAAGTTTAAGGTGGCACAGTATGGCGGTTAAGTTTGAAGATTGGCAAGATGTTAAAGTGGCTTTTGAGGTTGCACGTTTAGGTACCTTAACTGCGGCGGCAGAGGCGCTTAATGTGCACCATAGTACAGTGCTTAGGCGAATTAATAATCTTGAAAAAAACTTAAACACACGTTTGTTTCATCGCCATGCTCGTGGCTATAAAGCAACAGAAACAGGCGCTAAGCTGTTTAGTACCGCACAAGTGATCGACAGCTCTCTTGAGCAGTTACATAATGATATTGCTGCGGCTGATAGCACACTGCGCGGCAGTTTACTGTTAACCACGGTTAGTGGCTTTATGGATGTGCTTGGCGATGTGTGCGAGCAATTTCAGGCGCTACATCCACAAGTGCAGCTTGAGATGATTTTAGAGCAAAAGCGTTTACGGCTCGAACACGGTCAGGCGCACATTGCCGTACGGGCAGGGCCAAGGCCCGATGAAGGCGACTATATTGCACAGCATTTGGCTCAGCTTAACTCGGGTTTATATGCTAATCAGCGATATATTAATAAATATGGTATGCCTAAATCGCTGAGTGATTTACAGCAACATAACTTTATTTCTGGCGTGGCGGGCTTTAATGCGCGGGTGCCGTATTTTGAATGGGTAGATCAGCATATTGCAGCGCCGCAAATAAAACTGCGTGTGTCAGAAACCTCAGAAGCTACGCGTGCTGTAATTAAAGGCTTAGGAATTGGTGGGTTACAGCACAATGTTGCGGCTCAATACGCTAATTTAGTACCCATTTTATCTAATGAATTAATCTGGTGTACTGATATATGGCTAGTAACGCATCATTTGGTGCATCGTACCGCAAAGGTACAGGCGTTTAGCCAATTGTTAAAAACCTATTTTCAAACCAATAAAGCAAGCTAATGTGGCATTATAAAAACTTAGGTGATGCTATGTTTGCAGATGCAGAGCTGGCTAAAATAAAACAGCTAGCAATGGCTACCAACGCACCACTTTACGTTAAATATTACGCAAAAAGTGGACTGCATTGTGAAGTGTTGCTGTATTTTTCGCCGCACTATCAATCGCTTGCTGCTCTGCTGGGGGCTACTTGCTGTAAAGCCCCTAACTTAGATGAACTGACGGTTTTATAGCTATTTTATAGCGACTTTTTGACTGAAATACCTAAGCGTTTAGCCAAGCGAACTAAGTTTGCACGGTCTACTTTTAAGGTGCGTGCTGCACTTGCCCAGTTATAATTATGTTGCTCAAGCTGCTGACTAATTAAATGATGGGTAAAGGTATCGGTTGCTTGCTTAAGTGATAAATTTTGCTCTGCTATGTTAGTGCTACTGCCAGTGGTGGTGTTTGTGGTACTAGCAGGTAATGATAACTGTGTTGTATTACTCGCACTAAGGTTTAGCTCACAGTGCTCGGGCTTTATGGTAATAATGGCTTGTTGCCATTGGCTTTGTTTGGCCTTTAGTGCTGCGCGGCTAATTACATGCTCTAGCTCCCGTACGTTACCCGGCCACTGATATTGGGTTAACAATAATTGTGCATCGACACTTAACTTAAGTTGTTTTATTGCTAATTTTCGTGCGGTTTGCTCAACAAAAAAACCAGCTAATAAAACCACATCGTTTTCACGCTGGCGTAACGGCGCTACCGTTAGCGGGTAGACACTTAATCTATGGTATAAATCGGCTCTAAAGCGTCCTTCGGCTACTTCTTTTTTTAAATTACGATTAGTAGCAGCAATAACCCGCACATCAACATATTTCACTTCGTCTTCGCCTACTGTTTGTATTTCGCCACTTTGTAATACCCGTAGCAATTTACTTTGTAGTACCAGTGGTAGCTCGCCTATTTCGTCTAAAAATAAAGTACCACCGTGCGCTAGCTGAAATTTACCTTGGCGGGCATTTTGGGCGCCGGTAAAAGCGCCTTTTGCATGGCCAAAAAATTCACTTTCGGCGAGATTTTCAGCAAGCGAAGCACAGTTTAAATGAATAAGTGGCTGCTCACTGCGTTTCGAGTGTAAATGAATATTACGTGCAACCAGCTCTTTGCCTACGCCGGTTTCGCCTAAAATTAACACACTAAAATTAGAGGCGGCGACAAGTTTTATATCATTTTTAAGTGCTTGTATTGCTGAGCTTTGACCAATAATTTCGCCGCCATCACGGGTGAGTGCTTCGCGGTTAAGCTCTTGCACTAAGGCGCTAGAATGCTGTGCATGTAATTTGTAATGAGCCAGCTGTAATGCCGTTTTAAAATGTGCGCTGCATAGCGTTTGTAAGGTGCTAAGCGTTTGCGCACTAATAGCGTTAAAGGCATTGGCATTTAGGCTGTCAAACGTAATCACACCTAATAACTGTTGTTGATAAAATAGGGGTAAACCTAAGCAAGCATGTACCGGAATGTCGCCAGTTTTTGCTAGTAGTAAGCCGTCGTACGGATCGGGCAATGGACAGTCATGGGCAAATTGCAGTGGTTGCTGAGTATTACAAATAGCTTCTAAGCGCGGATGCTCACTAAGCTTAAAACGCCGCCCCAGGCTATCTGGCATTAAGCCTTTAATTGCAAGTGGCTTGAGCTGCTCACCTTGTAGCTCAAGCAGTGCGCTGGCATCACTGGCAATCACTGTTTCAAGGACAGTAAGTAATTGCTCAAAACAGTTTTTATCTAATGTGCTTTGAGCCAGCTTTACCGCTACGGCAGTGAAGTTAATTGCGCTGCTCATGTCAAAATGACTCTTATGTGTTTTTTGGTTTGATTTATGGTAGGTCATAAAGACATTAAAAGCAAAGGTGGATAAGTTAGTTCATTGAAATATATATGTTTATTTTATTGGCACGATAAGTGTAATAGGTAGTTAAGTGCATTAGTTGTTGAGGCCGTTATGAACACCTTGGTTATACATAATCCAAGCTACAAAATTGAGACAGCTTGTTTACTGAAAAAACTACTGCTAGTGGCAAACTCATTATTAGCAGGTAGTTGTGCATTACTAATAACCAGTATTTTAATTAGCTACCCTTTTGCCGATTACTTTTCTATACCGGTGCAAATTTCGGCACATATTAGCACTATTGTTATTGCTGCTATTTTAAAAATTAGCTATGTGCTGCGTTGTATCGCACTGCATGGCATGGGGAAGGAAGTTCGTTAATGCGACCTATTAATTTATCTCAGCCGGTACCGGCTAATATTCGCTTTTACCAAATAACGCAGTGGCCAGTATGGATGCTGCCATTTAGACCCTATTTTTTAGCCGCAGGCTTGTTGGCTTTTAGTTCAATAGGCTACTGGTTATTAATTTTAACGGGTAGTGCAACTTGGCAGTTAACAATCCCCGCTACATTATGGCATGCCCACGAAATGTTATTTGGTTTTGCAGGTGTTGTTGCAGTGGGTTTTTTACTTACCGCCGCGCAAACTTGGACTGGAGTACCTAGCATTAGTGGCAAAAAGTTAATGCTATTAACGCTGTTATGGCTTGGGGCGCGAGGCGCATTTTTTGTGTCTTTGCCTGCTTTTGCACAATTTAATTTATATGCGGTGTTAGTGTTACAGCTTGCATGGTGGCTAGGTGTTATTGCAGCATTAGCTAATATGTTATTAACCGCTAAAAGCAAAAATAACTATCAATTTTTAGTGCTATTAGCGGCGCTGTGTACGTTAAATATTGTTTACTTGGCCCTGCTGATTGAACAAAACATGCAGTTTGCGCTCGCCATTGTTGATACAGCAGTATTACTGATGACCTTATTAATTGGCATAGTAGCAGGGCGTGTATTGCCATTTTTTACCAGTAAAGGCCTTGGTTTAACAGCACAGGTACGTACAGCTAACGTTGACTCAGTATTACTGTATATGAGCGTTTTTAGTATTGCGGTGTTTTTTCTTAGTCAGTTATTTTTTAATCAGCTAAACCCAGGCTGGGCACTTGCTGTTGTTGCTGTGCTGCATTTAATTCGTAGTTTTTATTGGTGGGATAAAAACGTACTTAAAGTTCCTTTGTTATGGTCTTTGCATTTTTCGTACTTGGCACTAGGTGTAGGTTTAATGCTGGTAGCCGTGAGTTTTTACAGCAGTGTTATTTTATTTAAAGATGCACTACACCTCATTACCATAAGTACCATAGGGATGATGATTTTAGCCATGATGACACGCGTATCTCATGGGCATACCGGGCGCTCTTTGACTATTCCACATTATATGGCGGTTGCTTTTGCTTTAGTGTTAGTGGCTGGGATTACTCGTTCTTTACTGCCTTTTGTTATTGGGCCACACCTAGCTTGGCAGCTAAGTGCTGGGCTGTGGCTAATTGCCTTTTTATTATTTTTAATTCACTGCACACCTATTTTAACACAGCGTCGTGTTGATGGGCGTCGTGGTTAACCTATACCTATTTTATTAATTGGGTATTATTCACACGTAGGAAAACCTAGATGTTATCTGATAAAACTATTGAAATTGTTAAAAGTACTGTTCCTTTATTAGCAGAGGCAGGTACGGTTGTTACTGATCATTTTTACAAGCGTTTATTTAGTCATAATCCTGAGCTTAAAAATATTTTTAATATGAGCAACCAAGATACCGGCCGTCAACAATTTGCATTATTTAATGCATTGGCTGCGTACGCGCAAAATATTGATAATTTAGCTGTGTTAAAAGAGGCGCTAGCGCGAATTAATCATAAGCATACCAGCTTAAATATTTTACCCGAGCATTATCCTATTGTGGGCGCACATTTAATCGGTACGTTAAAAGAGCTTATTCCTGAGCTGTTTACTGCCGATGTTGAATATGCGTGGCGCGAAGCCTACGGTGTACTTGCTGATATTTGTATTACCGAAGAAGCGGCATTGTATGCGCACAGTAAAAACAACCATGGTGGCTGGGCAGGCACGCGCCAGTTTGAAATTACTGATAAACATATTGAATCTGAATTCGTAACTAGTTTTACGCTGACACCTGTGGATGGTAAAGCAGTTATTACCTACAAGCCAGGACAGTACATTGGCATTAAAGTTAAGCCTGAGGGCGCAGAATATGAAGAGATCCGCCAGTATTCTATTTCGCAAAAGAGCAATGCTAAAAACTATCGTATTAGCGTTAAAAAAGAGTGCCAACCAAAGCCTGGCGTGGTGTCTAATTATTTACACTCACTAGAGCAAGGCGCACGAGTAGAGTTATACCCGCCAGCGGGAGATTTTATTTTAAAAAATGAGGCAACTCCAGTGGTACTTATTTCAGCAGGTGTTGGCCAAACCCCGATGATGGCAATGCTGCAAACGCTACTTAGTGGTGATAAAAATCAAGCGATTAGTTATTTGCACGCGTGTGAAAACAGCCGCGAATTTTCATTTAAAGGGTATTTAGCGCAGCAAACGGCAATGCATCCACAGCTAAAAACATTTACTTGGTTTAATCAAGGTGGCGAGGAGTGTGATTTCACTGGGCTAATGGATTTATCGGTGCTTGAGGCATCATTACCTATTAGCGAAGGGGCATTTTATTTGTGTGGACCAGCATCATTTATGGCTTACGTAAAAGGCCAGCTACTTGATTTAGGTGTGCAAAGCTCAAACATTCACTACGAAATATTTGGACCACACCAAGCGTTATAGGTTAATTAAAAGCGTGTGTTACACGCTTTTAATTTAAACTTACAGCTTTTTACTATTTGTGTTAGCAGCATAAGCTTGTTGTTGCCAAGCATTAAATAGCTTTTGTTGTTTAGCTGAAATTTTTAAACCATACGTTTTTTGCATGTAAGCGTACGCATCGGCAATGCGTTTACGTGCATGAACAGGCGGTTCAACAACACGTTGTTTAAAATTAACTTTAACCTCACAGCGACCATATTGCGTCGCGTTTTGGGCTAACATGCCAAAGCGGTAGTTTGAGCGATCGGCGTTAATTTCACCAATTGCAGGGGCTAAATTGTTTATATCGGCTTCCATCAAGCGAAACTTAGCGCTAACTTTGCGGCAGTTTTTACGCCCACCATCTTGCCAACATTGTAACTGGTGACCAAATTCCCATGCAGGGACAATATGTTCCCATTCAATTCGCAGGGCACGTTGATTTACTTTGCCTGAGCGGGTTAGTGTGTTGCGAGGCACGTAGCCACAATGGGTAGGGTCGGGTACCAACTTTTTGCCTTGTTTTTTTATATCGCAACCACAATAAATACTTTTAGCGTTTTCGGGAAGGGTATTAATTAAGTGCTTTTTGGCACTCGAAAACCGCGTAAATTGTTCGCCCATTGCTGAAAAACAAGCACAGCAAGCCAACAAAGCTAAAATAAACCGAATCATATCCATCACATACGTGAACTACAGGAGCGGCTAGTTTAAGGCCTAGAATAAAAAAGTAAACTGCCGCCGGCATGCTTTAATTTTAATTTGCGTATTTTGTGTAGGGCGTTTTTTAGGAGTAAATAGTGGGCAATATTCAGAGGCTAACGCTAAAAACGCGTTAATGCAGTGATTCCTGCGTTGTTGATTTGGTATAACGGTAAAACTGCGTTAAAGTTTGCAATGAGATTAATAGAGGGTAAAAACGAGATAATGTCGGAAATTCAATTTTTAAATGTAGATCTAGAGCTTGAGTCAAAGCAAGATATTAGCGTATTAGTTGCTGATTTAAAAAAGGTCGCAACTATTTTACATTATGATAAAGACGAATACCGTCAACTTGCTCGCATTGAGGTTGCAGGTGAAATAACCACGCCAGATAAAGCGATTAATCACTTGTGTGAGTTAATCGAGTCGTGTTCACGCAATGCATTAAAGCAATGGTTGAGTTGTTCACGCAGAACTTTCGATATTGGGTTTGAGTCTGGCACTTCGCCAAAATGCTTTAACCAAGCCTTACATGCAGATACCTTGTTACGTATATCTGCAATTGGTGCAGGCGTAGAAATTACTATTTACCCTTTCGAAAAGTAATTTAATTTCAACCTTGGTTAATTGACTTACTAGCCTTTTCGCTCTACTACGGCTGCGGTCATACGTGATACGCAGCAAAGCTCATTGCGGCTATTGGTTATTTTAATATCCCAAACCGAGCTGCGCTTGCCGATATGATAAGCTCTCGCTGTGGCCGTTAATGTGCCATTGCGTGATGCCTTTAAATGACTTGCACTGATCTCTTGGCCAACACAATAAAACCGATTGAAATCAACCACAAAGTTAGCGGCATAACTTGCTACTGTTTCAGCAAGCACCACATTTGCACCACCATGAACGATACCCATAGGGTTATGATGCTCTGGAATTGCCGGCATAGTTGCCACTAAGTAGTCATCACCAATTTCACTGATTTCTATTCCCATGGTTTTCATGAGTGTCCCTTGGCCTGTAATACCTTGATCTAATTGCTTACAAAACTCTAATGTAATCGGTTGATGCCAAATACTCATGCTAGCTCCTTGGATAAGTAATTGAGAATTAAAATTTATTAATATGATAATGCGTTGCTAATAATTACATTTATCACCCTGCTTTTAAAGTAGGTTATTGTTTGATGATAACGGCATATAAGGCATTAATTTATATTTGCGATTTTTAAATAACTGTATATACTCACAGTTAATTGTACTGTATGGAAAACCAGTTGTATGCGACCATTAACGAAACGCCAAGCGCAAATACTCGAACTCATTAAAGTGTTTATTAAAGACACTGGTATGCCTCCTACACGTGCCGAAATTGCACAAACACTGGGTTTTAAAAGTGCGAATGCTGCAGAAGAACACTTAAAAGCACTGGCCAAAAAAGGTGTGATTAAAATGAAGCCAGGCGCGAGTCGGGGCATTCAGCTTGTTGAAGAAGAGGAGCCAGAGCAGTTAGGCTTACCTTTAATTGGCAGGGTGGCTGCCGGTGAGCCTATATTGGCGCAACAGCATGTAGAAAGCCACTGTAAAATTGACCCTTTAATGTTTAAACCTGCGGCCGATTTTTTATTGCGTGTTAACGGTATGAGTATGAAAGACATTGGTATTATGGATGGTGATTTACTTGCTGTGCATAAAACCCAAGTTGCCGAAAATGGACAAGTTATTGTTGCCCGTGTTGACGACGATGTAACCGTGAAGCGTTTAGAAAAAGCGGGCAGAAAAGTACTCTTACATGCTGAAAATGATGAGTTTTCAGCTATTGAGGTCGATTTAGAAAATGAGTCGTTCAATATTGAAGGCTTAGCGGTAGGTGTTATTCGTAACGCTGACTGGATGTAGTATTAAAGCATAATTTAGCGCTTAATAGTGATTAGGCGCTGGGTTTGTTAGCAGCACAATGTCTAACTTATCAAATGTATGACTATATGTTGTCAAGTGCTTCTCCTATCATAAATAAAATCAC